>JAHHSJ010000001.1 GCA_020025295.1 Oscillospiraceae bacterium
GGTTTATAGTAACCAACTTATAAAACTGAGCTTCTAACTCAATCAATAAGGCAACTAAAGTTGCCAACTGCATACGCAGTTCTCGGCATTCGACCCGGCTGTCCGTATGGCCTCAGCCGATCAGATCGGCGGTCGTATATCTTGCTTCGGAAAACTCATTCCAATTGAGACTGGAAAAGTATAGCACACTTTTCGACAGGTGTCAATGCACATCTGGAGACGGCTGAGGAGCAAAAGGACACAAATCGTCGGAAAACGGCAGCCGCACGGAGGTGCGGCGGTCAAAAAGTTGGATTGGTACGGGCGAGTGCCGGTTCAGCGGTCACGCCTTACGCACCGTAGATGCGGCCCTCTTCCACCAGAGTAATGACCCCGTTGGTGCAGCTCAGCACGGTAGAGGAGCAGTTCTTCTGAGGGGGATTGCGCCAAAAATCTGCCAGCGGCAGCTCCGTGAGCAGGCTCACCACGGAGCGGATGAGTGCCCCGTGACTGACCAGCAGTACATCGTGGTAGTTCTGCTGTTCCAGAGGGCGAATCACCTCGTCCAGCACCAGCTGAGCCCGGTGCAGCATATCCTCGTAGGACTCACCGCCCTCCAAAGGCACATAGGCGCAGGGGTCATTGAAAATGCACTGGCACAGGGGATGCTCCGTGACCACCGTGCCCTCCAATTTGCCAAAGCCCATTTCAATGAGCCGCTCTTCCTTGTGAACGGGCAGATTATGGTAGGCGGCCACGGCCTGAGCCGTCTGCTGGGTGCGGCAGAGGGGACTTGCGGCGATGTAGTCCAACGGCAGGTCCTTCATGCCTTCGGCAGCGGAGCGGGCCTGCTCCAAACCGGTTTCGTTGAGGGGAATATCCGAGCGGCCCTGCATCCGATGGGAGCGGTTCCAATCGGTGAGGCCGTGACGCATCATATAAATGTTCATGAGTACCAGAGTCCTTCCTTCGCTCTTTTTGTTCGTCATACACTGGTTTTATTATACCTTATTTGTCAGAATTCGCAACTCTTTTCCATTGGAAAGCAATCCCTTGCGCCGGAGGGCAAAATAGGGTAAGATGGACAGAAAAAGGAGGGAATGCTGTGATTCGACCGGCACAAGAAGGAGAATTGCCCCGCTTGATGGAGATTTTCGACATTGCCAAGGCCTATATGCGCCGTAACGGTAATGGCGGTCAGTGGGGAGATGAATACCCGTCAGAGGAGTTTCTGCGGGGGGATTTGAGCAAGAATGAACTCTATGTGGTGGAGCGGGACGGTGTCATCCATGGCTGTTTTGTCCTTGCCGAGGGAGAAGACCCCACCTACGCCACCATTGACGGAGCGTGGCACGGAGATGGCGCCTACGGAACCATTCATCGGGTGGCAGCCGACGGCTGCGGCGGCATTTTTGCGGAGGTGATGGACTTTGCCAAGGCACGGCACTCCATGCTGCGCATCGACACCCATGAGGACAATGCTACCATGCACCATCTGGTGCAAAAGCACGGCTTTCGGCGCTGTGGTATCATTTTTCTGGAGGGCTATGGCGGCCCTAGAGTGGCTTACGACTGGTGCCGGGAGAGCTGACCGGGCAGTGTGCAGCAACATGAAAAATGCCGCCTCAGTGGGAGAATCGCATGAAAAAAGGGCCTGCAACTGTCAGTTGCCGGAAGTTCCAAGTGCGGTTGGTCGACACATGGGGCTGTGGGTGCTATAGTAAGGACATCTGAAACAGGACGAGGTGAGGATATGACGCTGGCGGAGAACATTGCCGCACTGCGGACGGAAAAGAAGCTGTCTCAAGGAGCGCTTGCGGAGCAGGTCGGGGTGTCCCGGCAATCCGTGTCCAAATGGGAGACCGGGGCGAGTACACCAGACTTGGAGAAGCTGATGCTTCTGGCGGATTTCTTTGGGGTGACCTTGGATGCGTTGGTGAAGGACAGCACTCCTGCACCAAGTGTTGTGGAAAACGAATCCCCTGAGCCAATCCCGGTGGAAGTCACAGCGGTTTCATATGCAGAACCCCGAAAAGGGGCGACGCAACAGAGAATCGCAGCCTGTCTGTTGATTCTGGGCGGAATTGCCGCCATTGCAGGCTTCGCCTTGCTGCCGCCGCTGCTGTTCTTGGCGGTCTACCTGCTGCTTTGCAGCCTCATTTGCTTTGCGGTGAAGCGCTATGCCGAATTGGTGATCGGATGGGGTACTTTCTTGGGACTGGTTGTCCTGTCCCCCTATCTGTTCGGCTCGCCGGTGTTCGTCTGGATCGGTCTGGCAGGGCTGGCGGTGACTGCCCTTAGGACGGCTTGGGTGATTTACAAAGCGGTGGGACAAACCAAGTAACCTCCTGCACTAAGAAAAAAGAAGCCCGGAGCGTATCCTGTGGATACGCTCCGGGCTTGTGCTTTCGTGAAGCTTATTTGCGGTTCCCGTTGGGATCGAAGTTCTTTTTCAGGGCGTTTTCGGTTGGAATGAGGGTCAGAACCAGAAGTACCATTTGAATCGTGACCAGAAACAGAGCAAGGATCGCAATGGTGTTGATGGTACTTCTCACAAAGGGAAGCTGCACCAAAATGGTTGGAACGGTCGTCAACCAGCCAATCTTCCACCACAGCCGACCGCAATAGTGGTGAGCGAATTGCCAAGTATCCGTGTTCTGCATGGAGCGTTTGGTGCGATAACCACAGATGCTGTTGATTTCCGCAGGTGTGTGTTTCCACATCCACCAGCCGAAACCGATCATCATTGCCGGAATCAGCAGGTTAACGGCAAACATAAACCACCAAAACCACATAGAACTCATCCTTTCCCGTTGGAGACGGTATGCTTTCACTCCACCCCTCCGTTTGCGGTCAGTATAGCACAGCACGGGGCAAAAGAACAGACGGAACGAAATAGAAAAACGGCAGCATCTTGCGATGCTGCCGTTTCTATTATAATCTCGCTGAAAAGCGGAGATTTTCTCGTTTGGACAAACAGGGGTAATGACTCAAAAGGGTCAATTACTTGTTATTCAGAGCCTCGTTGACAGCAACAGCCACGGAGACGGTCATACCGACCATGGGGTTGTTGCCTGCGCCCAGGAAGCCCATCATCTCGACGTGGGCGGGCACAGAGGAGGAACCGGCGAACTGAGCGTCGGAATGCATACGACCCATGGTATCGGTCATGCCGTAGGAAGCAGGGCCGGCAGCCATGTTGTCGGGATGCAGGGTACGGCCGGTACCACCGCCGGAAGCGACGGAGAAGTAACGCTTGCCCTGCTCGATGCACTCCTTCTTGTAAGTGCCGGCAACGGGATGCTGGAAGCGGGTGGGGTTGGTGGAGTTACCGGTGATGGAAACATCCACGCCCTCGTGGTGCATGATAGCCACGCCCTCGCGGACGTCGTCAGCGCCGTAGCACTTGACGGCAGCGCGCTCGCCCTTGGAGTAGGGGACCTCGCGAACGATCTTCAGCTCACCGGTGTAGTAATCGAACTGAGTCTGCACATAGGTGAAGCCGTTGATGCGGCTGATGATCTGAGCGGCGTCCTTGCCCAGACCGTTCAGGATAACGCGCAGGGGCTCCTTACGAGCCTTGTTGGCGTTACGAGCAATGCCGATAGCACCCTCAGCAGCGGCGAAGGACTCGTGGCCAGCCAGGAAGGCGAAGCACTTGGTCTCGTCACGCAGCAGCATGGCGCCCAGATTGCCGTGGCCCAGACCAACCTTACGGTCGTCAGCGACGGAACCGGGGATGCAGAAAGCCTGCAGGCCGATGCCGATCGCCTCAGCGGCCTCAGCGGCGGTCTTTACGCCCTTCTTGATGGCGATAGCAGCGCCCAGCGTGTAAGCCCAGCGGGCATTCTCGAAGCTGATGGGCTGGATCTCGGCGACGATGTCATAGGGGTTGAAGCCGTACTCCTTGCACAGCTCCAGGCACTCCTCGATGGAGGAGAAACCGTACTCAGCCAGAACAGGGGTGATCTGGTTGATTCGTCTTTCGTAAGATTCAAACAGTGCCATTTGTAATCACCTTATTCCTTTCTGGGGTCGATGTACTTCACAGCGCCGTCCTCGGCGGTGAAGCGGCCATAGTGGCCCTTAGCCTTCTCCAGAGCGTCATTGGCGTCCATGCCGTTGCGGATGGACTCCATCATCTTGCCCAGATGGACGAACTCATAGCCGATGATGGCGTTGTTCTCGTCCAGAGCCAGACGGGTGATGTAACCCTCAGTCAGAGCCAGATAACGGGGGCCCTTCTCCTTGGTGGAGAAGATGGTGCCGACCTGACCGCACAGACCCTTGCCCAGGTCCTCCAGGCTGGCGCCGATGGGCAGGCCGCCCTCGGAGAAAGCAGTCTGGGTACGGCCGTAAACGATCTGCAGGAACAGCTCGCGCATAGCGGTGTTGATAGCGTCGCACACCAGGTCGGTGTTCAGAGCCTCCAGCAGGGTCTTGCCGATGAGGATTTCGCCGGCCATAGCGGCGGAGTGAGTCATACCGGTGCAGCCGATGGTCTCCACCAGAGCCTCCTCGATGATGCCGTCCTTGACATTCAGGGTCAGCTTGCAGGCGCCCTGCTGAGGAGCGCACCAGCCGATACCGTGAGTCAGACCGTTGATGTCGGAGATCTCCTTAGCCTGAACCCACTTGCCCTCTTCGGGAATGGGAGCGGGGCCATGATAGGCGCCCTTGGCGACGGGACACATGTTCTGAACTTCGTGGGAGTAGATCATAGTCACACAATTCCTTTCTCTCATCCTATTTCCGGATGATATATTACCTAAGTGTTCCAGCAGGACAAACTGCCCTGCGTCACGCCGGGGCGGGTGAGGGCCCGAAGGGACTCACCCGACAGCGGCAGAAAAGACAAACAAAGGATGCCGGGATTAGCGAATCAGGCTGACGCCGTTCATCTCGACCGGCTTTTCCAGACCCATCAGGTCCAGCATGGTGGGAGCGATGTCGGCCAGACGACCGTCCTTCAGCTCCACATCGGCACCAACGATGCAGAAGGGCACCAGATTGGTGGTGTGAGCGGTGAAGGGGCTCTCGCCGTCGTCCTGAAGCATCTGCTCGGCGTTGCCGTGGTCAGCGGTGATCAGAGCGATGCCGCCCATCTCACGGGTGGCGGCAACCACCTTGCCCACACACTCGTCCACGGTTTCGACTGCCTTGACGGCAGCGTCAAACACGCCGGTGTGGCCAACCATGTCACAGTTGGCGAAGTTCAGGATAATCACATCGTACTTGCCGCTCTTGATGTGATCCACGCACTTCTCGCAGACCTCAGGAGCGGACATTTCAGGCTGCAGATCGTAGGTAGCCACCTTGGGGGAAGCCACCAGGCAGCGATCCTCGCCGGGGAAGGTCTGCTCCACGCCGCCGTTGAAGAAGAAGGTGACATGGGCATACTTTTCGGTCTCAGCGATACGCAGCTGGGTCAGACCGCTCTCGGCGATGTACTGACCAAAGATATTCTGCAGCTTCTCCTTGGGATAGGCCACGGACACATTGGGCATGGTGGCGTCGTAGGAGGTGGTGCAGACAAAATGCACAGGGAAGAAGCCCTTCTTCCGCTCAAATCCGGTGAACTCGGGGTCCACCAGAGTGCGGGTGATCTCACGGGCACGGTCGGGGCGGAAGTTCATGAAGATGCAGGCGTCACCCTCGCTGATGGCGGCGTTCTCAGCACAGACCACAGGAATGACGAACTCGTCGGTCACGCCGGCGTCATAGCTCTTCTGAATAGCGTCCACGGGATCGGGATTGAAGGAAGCGCTCTCGCCGTAAACCATGGCGGAGTAAGCCTTTTCCACTCGGTCCCAGTTGGTGTCGCGGTCCATGGCATAGTAGCGGCCGTTGACGGTGGCGATCTTGGCGCCAAACTCGTCGCAGGTAGCCTTCATGTCGGCGACAAACTCCTTGCCGGAGGTGGGAGGCACATCACGGCCGTCCATAAAGCAGTGGACGAAGATCTTCTCGCAGCCCAGCTGGTGAGCCATTTTCACAGCGGCCTTCATGTGGTCGATGTGAGAGTGGACACCGCCGTTGCTCAGCAGACCCATGATGTGCACGGCCTTGCCGGCATCACGGGCGGCAACCATGGCTTCCTTGTAGACGGGATTCTCGAAGAAATCACCGTCAGCGATAGCCTTGGAAATCTTGGGCAGATCCTGGAACACAACACGGCCTGCGCCGATGTTGGTGTGACCCACTTCGCTGTTGCCCATCTGACCCTCAGGCAGACCCACATCCAGTCCGGAAGCGGACAGGTGGGAGAAGGGATTGTTGGCAAACAGGTCATCCAGGACAGGCGTTTTGGCGGCATGGACAGCGTTGCCCATATCGGTGGAACGCATGCCGTAACCGTCCATAATGATCAGAATCGTAGGTGTTTTCATGAAATCAAACCCTCCTGCCGAAAATCAGTCCTGATTGGCAGCGTTGATGATGGTGGTGAAGTCCTCAGCCTTCAGGCTGGCGCCGCCGATCAGACCGCCGTCCACATCGGGCTGAGCCAGCAGCTCTTCGGCGTTCTTGGCGTTCATGCTGCCGCCGTACAGGATGGTGACGCTGCGAGCCACACGGGCGCCGTACAGCTTGCGGATGACGGTGCGGATCTCCTCGTTGACCTCGTTGGCCTGCTCAGCGGTAGCAGTCATGCCGGTGCCGATGGCCCACAGGGGCTCGTAAGCGATGACGACATGGCGCATCTTCTCAGCGGGAACGTTGGCTAGAGCGGTCTTGACCTGCAGGTCGATCAGCTCCTTGGTGATGCCCAGCTGACGCTGCTCCAGGCTCTCGCCCACGCAGACGACAGGACGCAGGCCGGCGTTGATAGCGGCATGGACCTTCTTGTTGACGATGATATCGTCATCGTTCCAGTACTGGCGACGCTCGGAGTGACCGATAATCACATACTTCACGCCCAGATCCTTCAGCATAGCGGCAGACACCTCGCCGGTGTAAGCGCCCTTCTCCTCGAAGTGCAGGTTCTCAGCGCCGATGGCAACACGGGTGTCCTTAAAAGCCTTCAGGGCAGCGGGGATGTTGACGAAGGGAACGCAGATGAGAACCTCGCACCACTTGGCACGGGGCATGACAGCCTTCAGCTCGTCGGCAAAAGCGCGAGTCTCGGAGGCAGTCTTATTCATTTTCCAGTTACCAGCAATAATGGTCTTACGATAACGTCTGTTCATTACTGATTGCTCCTTATTTCTAACAAATGTATTTATAGAAGAATCCTGTTGACTGGCGGCGGACTCTCCCGGAGGGAAAGTCCGCGGTCAAAGGAATTTCTTATCTTACTTTACTTGTCCAGCAGGCAGACGACGCCGGGCAGAGCCTTGCCTTCCATGAACTCCAGGCTGGCGCCGCCGCCGGTGGAGATATGGGTCATCTTGTCTGCGTAGCCCAGCTGCTCAACAGCAGCAGCGCTGTCACCGCCGCCCACGATGGTGATGGCGTCGGTCTTGCTCAGAGCCTCAGCCACAGCCTTGGTGCCGGTAGCGAAGGCGGGGAACTCGAACACGCCCATGGGGCCGTTCCAGATCACGGTGCCGGCGTTAGCCACAGCGCTGGTGTACAGCTCGATGGTCTTGGGGCCGATGTCCAGGCCCTGCCAGCCGTCGGGAATCTCACCGGTAGCCACGACCTGAGCGTTGGCATCGGGAGCGAATGCGTCAGCGATCATGGTGTCCACGGGGAGCAGCAGCTTGACGCCCTTCTCCTCAGCCTTCTTCACCATATCGTTGGCGTAATCCATCCAGTCAGCCTCCAGCAGGGAGTCGCCGACCTTGCCGCCCTGAGCGGCAGAGAAGGTGTAAGCCATGCCGCCGCCGATGATGATGGTATCAGCGATCTCCAGCAGGTTGTTGATAACACCGATCTTGCTGCTGACCTTGCTGCCGCCCAGAATGGCAACCAGAGGACGCTTGGGAGCAGCCAGAGCGCCGCCGATGATCTCCAGCTCCTTCTGAATCAGGTAACCGGACACAGCGGGCAGATACTCAGCAACACCGGCAGTGGAAGCGTGAGCACGATGGACGGTGCCGAATGCGTCGGACACATACACGCCGTCCTTACCGGCCAGATCGGCCAGTGCCTTAGCGAAAGCGGGATCGTTCTTCTCCTCGCCCTTGTCAAAGCGCAGGTTCTCCAGCAGCAGGATCTGACCGGGCTGCAGAGCAGCGGCCTTGGCCTGAGCGTCGGGACCCACGGAATCGGAAGCAAAAATGACATCCTGACCCAGCAGCTGCTGCAGGCGCTCTGCCACGGGAGCCAGAGTCAGAGCAGGCTTGACCTCACCCTTGGGCTTGCCCAGATGAGAGCAGGCGATGACGGCAGCGCCCTGAGAGAGCAGATACTGCAGCGTAGGCAGTGCAGCACGGATGCGCTTGTCATCGGTGATGGCGCCGGTCTGCTTATCCTGAGGGACGTTAAAATCGCAGCGGCAAAGGACCTTCTTGCCCTTTACATCAATGTCAGTGACAGTCTTCTTATTGTAGTACATAGAGGGGACTCTCCTTTCATTTTGGAGCCGGATCAGAAAACTCTGCCCGTGCTCATTTCGCCTTCGCCCAGCAGACCGGGGAATCCGTTCTGCCGCAGCGCTTCATAGGTCAGTATGGCAACGGAATTTGCCAGATTCAGGCTTCTTGCGTTCTCATACATGGGAATGCGGATGCAGCGATCGGAAAATCGCTCCCGGAACGCAAGACTGAGCCCGGCAGTTTCTTTGCCAAAAAACAACCAGCTGTCCGGTTGAAAATGAACCTGAGAATAATCTCTGGGCGCCTTTGTGGTGGCAAGCCAGAGGGAATCCGCAGCCTCCGGGTGGGCATCAAAAAGCTGGGACAAATTGTCCCAGACATGAAGATCGACCAAAGGCCAATAATCCAGACCGGCGCGGCGAACCGCCTTCTCGCTGATGTCAAAGCCCAGGGGCTTCACCAGATGCAGTCGGCTTTGCGTGGCGGCTGCGGTGCGAGCGATGTTTCCGGTGTTTTGCGGAATTTCCGGTTCGACCAGAACCAAATTAAGCACCAAACCACCTCTTTCTAAACCAATGACATTTTAATCTAAATAGAGCAGAAATTCAACCTCAAATTAGTGAAAATTTTCAGTTTTTCCGACTTTTTTACAAAAAAACGTTCAAAGTTAGACTTGTAACTTTTGCCAAACTTCCTGCATTTCACAAAAGTTGATAAGTTTTGCAAAACTGGATTAGTTGACCAGTGGTGAAAAAACGGCGGTCCGTTTCAAGGACCGCCGTGAAAGAGACAGAATAAATGGAAACCGAGGGAGATCCTTCCCAAAATCGGTTGAGTCAGGGCTTCTGACCACGGTCCAGTTTGTTCAAAATTGCGGTGAACCAGTCGGGGAGAGGTGCCTCCACCGTCATACGCTCACCGGTGCGGGGGTGGACAAAGGTGAGCTGCCGGGCGTGCAGGCACTGACCGGCTAAACTTTTGGTTTCCCGACCGCCGTAGACGGCGTCACCCAGCAGGGGGTGACCGAAGTAAGACATATGAACACGGATCTGGTGGGTGCGTCCGGTTTTCAGACGGCATTGGGCGTGCGTAAAGCCGTTGTAGCGGCCCAGCACCGAGTAGTGGGTGACAGCCCGCTTGCCGGAGGGAACCACCGCCATCTTTTTCCGGTCCACCGGATGGCGGCCGATGGGGGCGTCAATCGTCCCCTCATCCTCCCGGAGAGAACCCATCACGACGCACTCGTACACACGGGACAGGGAGTGATCCTCCAGCTGAGCAGAGAGGGCCAGATGGGCCTTGCCGTTCTTGGCGGCAATCAAAAGACCGGAGGTATCCCGGTCGATACGATGTACAATTCCGGGGCGAATTGCGCCGTTGATCTGGCTGAGGTTGTCGCCGCAGTGGTACAGCAGAGCGTTGACCAAGGTGCCGTCGGGATGCCCGGGGGCAGGGTGTACCACCATGCCTACCGGCTTGTTAATGACAATGACATCCTCGTCCTCGTAGACGATATCCAGCGGAATGTTCTGCGGTACCACTTCCGTGAGAACCGGCTCGGGGAAGTCCACGGTGAGAACCTGTCCCACCGCCGGACGGGCGTTTTTCTTCAAAACCTTGCCGTCGATGGTGACCCGGCCTTCCTCCAGCAGATGCTGGGCAGCGGAACGGGTCAGGTCCTCCACACAGCGGGAAAGCAGCTGATCGGCGCGTTCGCCCTCCAAATCAGCCTTCAGAGTCAGCAGAGACATGGTGTTCCTCCTGAGGGCAGCCCTTCGTTTTGGCGCAGCCCTCCAGTTTGTCGTAGAAAAAGATGATATAAATTGCCATGGCGATGGAGCCCAGCACCACGCAGATGTCTGCGAAGTTGAACACGGCAAAATCCATGAACAGGACTTCGATCATGTCGGTGACAAAGCCCATAAAGGCCCGGTCGATGAAGTTGCCCAGCGCACCGGCCATGATAATGGCCAGAATCCACTGTCCTGCCGGGTGGCGCAGCCAGTTGCGCAGGATGGCCACCGCCATCAGCACACTCATGACCAGAGACAGCAGAGCCAGAAATACGGTGCTGGAGGAGAAGGAAGAGAAAGCGGCGCCGGTATTCTGCACATAGGTGAAGTCCAGAATTCCGGGCAAGAAGGCTACATGCTGGAGCGGCCCGATATAAGTGCGGGTGAGCAGCTTGGTGAGCTGATCCACCAGAATCAGCAGGGCAGCGGTGGTAAAAATGGGAATCTTCTTATGCATGAGCGTTTCCTCCTGAATCAAAATCAATCGTCAGACAGGTAAAAGGGCTTCATCAGGGATTCCTGCTCGGTGGAGTCCTTCTTGTGGGCGCTGTAAATGGAAGGCATGGGTCTGGGCGGACGGGAAGAGCGGCTGCTCTTCTTGGGAGCGGCAGGGGTAATCAGACGGGTCTGACCCTCCGGCTCAGCCGCCTGTTTTGCCTTGCCCTTGCCCCGACGGGCGGGAGCGGCTTTCGTTGCCTCGGCGGCAGCCTTCTTCTTGCCCGGAACAGCCTTCCCGGACTTGGCCTTGGGAGCGTTTTTCCCTTCTGCCGGCTTTTTGCCGGAGTCGGTGGCTTTTTTACCGCCGTCCGGCTTCCGTTCGGCAGTTTTCTGCCCGTTGGGCTTGGACTTCCCGGCCTTCTTGCCCGGAACCTTGCCCTGTGCCGATTTTTTCAGCTCGGGTTTCTTCTCCGGTTCGGCCTGCTCCGTGTCGGCAGCCTTGCGGTGCTTCTTCCGGGCATTGCGTCCGGGCTCCTTCGCACGGTCGGAACGGGTGCGCTCCTCCTGATACCGCTGGGGCACCGGAGTGCGAGTGGCAAACAGACGAGCGGTGGCGTCCATAAAGGGCTCCGGCTCGCCACCGTAGGCCTTCTGCTCCTCAGGGGTGAAGAAGGTGTTTTGCAGCCGACCGGTGCGCTTGGCACCGTATTTGGACACGGGACGCTCGGATTCGGGCAGCACGGGGGCAATCTCATCCAGTGCGGAGAGGGGCTTGCGCTCCGGACGCTTGTACTTCCGTTCGCCGGGCAGATGGATGGAAGAAAAGTCACTTTCTTCAGAAAGGGAGACATCTTCCGGTTCAGCCGCCTTCACAGGGCGCTCCGGAACGGGCGTTTTCTTGACTGGCTTCACCTTCACCGCCTTTGCCGCCTGCTTTTGGACGGGCGGCTCCTGAGAGACGGCTGCTTTGCGCTGCTTGGCCTTGGGAGCGGCCTTTTTGCCGGAGGAGTCCTTGCCGGATGCCTCGGCAGCCGGTGCGGCGGAGTCAGACTTGGCGTTTGCCGGAGTTTTTTTGCTCTGGGCCTGACTGCGGCGAGCCTTGGCGGCTTGTCTGGCCTCGGCGTCCTCGGCGTTGATGATTCGTCCGTGCTTGTCCCGGACGGGAGCTTCAAAAATCTCCATGGGGAAGGGATGCCCCTTCACCTCAGGCACCGGCTTGCCGATGAGCTTTTCGATGCCCCGCAGCAGCTCCTGTTCGGAGAAGTCGCAGAAGGAGATGGCAATGCCGTCCTTACCGGCACGACCGGTGCGGCCGATGCGGTGGATATAGGTTTCGGGCACCTCGGGGAGGTTGTAGTTAAAGACGCAGGAAAGCGCCTCAATGTCCAGACCACGAGCAGCAATGTCCGTGGCTACCAGCACTCGGACGGAGCCGTCCTTGAAGCCGGCGAGAGCCGCCTGACGGGCAGTCTGGCTCTTGTTGCCGTGGATGGCGGCGGCAGTGATTCCGGCACGGGTCAGATCCTGTGCTACACGGTTGGCACCGTGCTTGGTGCGGGTAAAGACAAGCGCGGAGGGGATGTTTTTCTCCTTCAGCAGCTGCACCAACAGCTTGGTCTTGTTGCCCTTGTCCACCAGATAGACGCTCTGGTCGATCACTTCCACCGGGGAGCTGACCGGATCGACGGCGATTTTCACCGGATCGTGGAGCAGGGAATCCACCAGCTGGGTGATCTCCTTGGGCATGGTGGCGGAGAAGAAGAGGGTCTGCTTCTGTTTGGGCAGCCAAGTGAGGATTTTCTTCACATCGTGGATGAAGCCCATGTCCAGCATGCGGTCGGCTTCGTCCAGCACAAAGATGTCCAGCTTCTCCAGCTGGATGAATCCCTGATCGTGGAGGTCCTTCAGACGGCCCGGAGTAGCCACCAGAATGTCGCAGCCGGCCTGAATGGCCTGCACCTGAGGGTGCTGACCGACGCCGCCGAAAATTACCACGCTTTTCAGGGGGAGATTGCGGCCGTAGGCTTCAAAGCAGTCCTGAATCTGAATGGCAAGTTCCCGGGTGGGAGTGAGGATGAGGGCACGGATGGGCCGACCGGGTTTGGAGTCGGCGGAAAGGCGCTGAAGAATGGGGGCTGCAAACGCACAGGTCTTACCGGTGCCGGTGCGGGCACAGCCCAGTACATCCCGACCCGCCAGCGCAGCGGGGATGGCCTGTTCCTGAATGGGGGTGGGCTGGGTGTAGCCCTGTTCCTCCAGAGCGCTCAGGATGGAATGTGTGAGGCCGAGAGATTCAAATTTCAAGTGGAAACCTTCCTTTTATGCAAAATTTGTTAAAATTTCAATAGCATTTCACGATATATCTTACCAGAAAAAAGAGAAGCTGGCAAGAAGAGAGCGCCAAGGTGCTTTTATCATAGCCAGAAGAAGAGAAAAAAAGACGGTATACCTTAAGAAAATGTTTTCAAAAGGGGGGATACATGGTATAATGCTACTATCCATAATTGGGTGTAGTATACCCTGCCAAGCTGCGGCAGGAAGAGATAAAAAACAACTTGGGAGGTTATTTGAGATGAAAAACAGAGTTACCGTTACCATCGCCCAGCGCGAGTATACCTTGATCTCCGAAGAGGGAGAGTCCTATGTGGAGAAGGTGGCCAGCTATGTGAATGGCCAGATTCAGGAAACCATGCGCAATGCCGGCGTGTCTGCTGTGGACAGCGCTGTGCTGGCTGCCGCCAACATTGCCGACAGCTACTTTAAGGAGATGGAGGCCAGCGAGCGTCTGCGCCGCCAGCTGAAGGAAGCACTGGATGAGTCTGCCCAGATGAAGGCGGACCTGAGCGAGGCCAAGCGGGAGATTTTCCGCCTCAGCTCCAAGAAGTAAGCGTCCATGCTGGAATTACTTGCCCCGGCCGGCAGTCGGGAAGCGGTGACCGCCGCCGTGCAGAGCGGAGCCAATGCGGTCTACCTGGGCTTCGGCGACTACAATGCCCGCCGAAATGCGAAAAACTTTACACGAGAGCAGCTGGAAGAAACCGTGGCATACTGTCATGTCCGGGGCGTCAAGGTGTACCTGACGCTGAATACCCTGCTTTCTGACGGTGAACTTCCCGGCGCTGCCCGGGAAGTTGCCTTTGCCTCTCAGGCCGGTGTGGATGCCATTCTGGTGCAGGATCTGGGCGTGCTGGATTTGGTGCGCCGGGTGGCACCGGATGTGCAGATTCACGCCAGCACCCAGATGAGCGTGATGAATCTGGATGGCGTGAAGCGTGCGGCGGATTTGGGCTGCACCCGTGCGGTGCTGGCCAGAGAGCTGCCCATGAGCCAGATCGAGACCATCTGCGCCCATTCCCCCATTGAAATCGAAACCTTTGTCCATGGCGCTGAGTGTATGTGCTACTCCGGACAGTGCTTTTTCTCCTCTGTCATCGGTACCCGCAGCGGCAACCGGGGACTCTGTGCCCAGCCCTGCCGGCTGAATTACGGCTGGGGGGATAAGGCGGATCGGGCTTTGCTGTCCCTGAAGGATATGTCCTTGGCCGGACACCTGCGCCAGCTGGACGAGATCGGTGTGGCCTGTGTTAAAATCGAAGGCCGCATGAAGCGCCCGGAGTATGTGTCGGTGGTCACCGGCATTTATTCTGCTGCCATCCGGGAGGGAAGAGAGCCGACCAAAGAGGAATTGGAGCAGCTGAGAAGCGCTTTTTCCCGTCAGGGCTTTACCGACGGCTACTTTACCGACCGCACCGGACGGCATATGTTCGGTACCCGTCAGGAGGAGGCCGAGCCCAAGGCTCTGTTTGCCGCCGCCAGAGCGGACTACGGCAGAGAGCATGCCCGGGTGGAACTCACCGGCAAGGCGGAACTGCATATGGAGCAGCCGACCAAGCTGACCCTCACCGATGGAACCCATACCGTCACCGTGGAGGGGGAGGCACCGGAGCAGGCCCTCAAGCGTGCCGTCACGGCGGATGAGGTGCAGGAGCGGCTGAGCAAGACCGGCGGCACTCCCTACCATGTGGAGGAACTTTCCGTGGATTGCGGCGAAGGTCTGATGGTGCCGGCTTCCCAGCTGAACGCCCTGCGCCGGGACGCGCTGGAGCAGCTGACTGAACTGCGGGGCGCAAAGCCCCAGCGCCGTCATGCGGACTGGACCGCTATGGAGCATACCGACGAGGGCCGACGGGCCGAACCGGTGTTTACCGTTGCCATTCATAGCCCGGCCCAGCTGACCGACGCCCTGCTGGATCGTCATCCGGCGGTGATTTACTTCCCCTTGGGGGTAGCCCGTGAGGTGCGGGGGCGCTTTGGAGAGCTCAATAAGCGTGGCATTGAACCCAGCGTCATCCTGCCCCGGGTCATGTGGGACCGGGAAACGGCGGAAGTGGAGCGCATCCTGCGCCAGTGCAGAGAGGCCGGAGCGGTGTCCGCACTGGTGACCAATCTGGGCGGCATTGAGCTGGCTCAGCGGATGGGCTTCAAGCTTCGGGGCGACTTCGGGCTGGAAGTCTATAACAGCGAGTGCGCCCGTATGTATGAGGAGCAGGGACTGGAAAGTCTTACTTTGTCCTTTGAGCAGCGGCTGAGCCGGGTTCGGGAGCAGAACAAGGCGGTGCCCAGCGAATTGCTGGTGTACGGACGACTGCCGCTGATGATTACGGAAAACTGCATCTATCAGGCTCGGGACGGCAAGTGTAACCACGGATGCCGGCAAGAGCAGTCCATTCTGGACCGCAAACGGGCCAGATTCCCGGTGCTTCGTGCCTACGGCTGCCGCAATGAGATTTTCAACAGCCTGCCGGTGTGGCTTGCGGACAAGCAGACTGAGCTGCAAAAGGCCGGACTTTGGGCGCTGCGGCTGAGCTTTACGCTGGAAAGCCCGCAGGAGTGCGTCAAAATTCTGGATGCCTATCTGGGACAGGGCGATTATGTGCCGGAGCAGTACACCCGGGGACTTTATTTCCGGGATGTGGAATAAACTAGGAGAAACAAGAGTATGATTGAGACCATTCGCATCAAATATTTCCATCCTGAGATGGAAAAGCTGACTTATATTGACGGAAAGTCCGACTGGATCGACCTGCGCTGTGCCGAGCGCACGGAGCTGAAGGCCGGGGACTTCAAGCTGATCCCTCTGGGCGTCGCCATGGCGCTGCCGGAGGGGTATGAGGCCCATGTGGCGCCTCGTTCCTCCACCTTTAAGAAGTGGGGCATTTTGCAGACCAACAGCGTGGGTATCATCGACAACAGCTACTGCGGCGACAATGACCAGTGGTGTTTGCCGGTGTACGCCACCCGGGATACGGTGCTGGAATTCGGCGACCGTATCTGCCAGTTCCGCATTGTGGAAAATCAGCCCAAAATCCACTTTGAAGAGGTGGACCACCTGAACGGCGCCGACCGGGGCGGCTTTGGCAGCACCGGAAGCCGATGAAGCCGGTGGTGCTGGCCTCCGGTTCTCCCCGCCGTCGGGAACTGCTGGGGCAGATGGGAATTGCGGACTTTGAGGTGCTGCCGGCCCGTGGGGAGGAGTGCGCCCCGGAAGGATTAAAACCGGCGGACTATGTGACCTACCTTGCCTGTCAGAAGGCAAGAGAAGTGGCGGCACTGCGTCCGGACTGCACCGTCATCGGCGCAGATACCGTGGTGGTGCTGGACGATATGGTGTTGGGCAAGCCGACCGATCGGGCGGATGCCATCCGGATGCTCACCGCCCTCTCCGGCAGAGCCCATGAGGTCTATACCGGCATGGCTGTGATTTCGGGCGGTCAGGAGCGGACCCATGCGGAATGCACCAAGGTGAATTTCCGTGCGCTCACCACTGAGGAGATTGAAGCCTATGTGGACAGCGGCGAGCCTATGGATAAGGCCGGCGGCTACGGCATTCAGGGCAAGGCCTGCGTCATGATCCGAGGCATCGAGGGCGACTATTACAATGTGGTGGGGCTGCCGGTGTGCGCCTTACAGCAGATGCTGAAAGAACTGGACTAATTAAAGGAGCAAGACGCTTTGAAACACTTTCTGCGTGACAATGGAATCTGGATTCTGATCGCTGCGCTGGTGCTCACCGGAGCCATCAGCCTTGCGACGGTGTTCGTGCCCAACCTGTTCTCTCCCGTCACCCATGCATTGGGTGTGGTTGCCACACCCTTTCGGGCGGCGGCCTCTTTTTGCACCGAGGGTGTGCAGGACATCAAGCAGCGGATCACCGGCTATGGAGCGATGGAGCAGAAAATCGCAGAGCTGGAGCAGCAGGTGGCGGAGCTGGAGAAAGAACAGCGTGCAGCGGAAGCGGCGCTGGAGGAAAATGAGCGGCTTCGGGACCTGCTGGGGCTGGAACAGGCCCATTCGGACTTTACCTATGCCTCTGCCTATGTCACCGCTCGCTCTTCCACCAGCTGGAACAGCACCCTGACCATCGGAACGGGCAGCGGCGACGGCATTGCCAAGGGGATGTGTGTGGTGAATCAGAAGGGAGAGCTGATCGGAGTCATCAGCGATGTGGCTGCCAACTGGGCCACCATCACGACCCTCATCGACCCGGAGATTTCCGTGGGAGCCGCCATCCACCGCACCGGAGATGCCGGCGTGCTTACCGGCGATCTGGACGCCATGACCCGGAGCCGCTGCCGGCTGAGCTATCTGACCAGCAGTGCCGTCATGGAAGAGGGCGACATCGTGGTTACCTCCGGTCTGGGTGGCGTATACCCGGCCGGATTGGTGGTGGGTACCGTCATCGAGGAGGGAACGACTCCCTCCGGCATGGAGCGGTATGCTCTGGTGGAGCCTGCGGCGGAGCTGGACAGCCTGCGGCAGGTGTTCGTCATCACCGACTTCGATGTGGCGGAGTGAGAGGTGTGCTATGTACGATCAAAGGAATGCCATCTACGACCAGAGAGGAAATGTGTTTTTGTGGCTGGGCTACACCGTGGCTCTGCTGCTGGTTCTGTTTGTGACGGGGGGACTGGCGGCCCGGTTCCCCCTGATGGGCAGCGTGCCCGACTGCCTTCCTGTGGCAATCGCCTTTGTGGCGGTGCTGGAGGGCAGATTTTTTGGCAGTGTGTACGGTATAGGGGCTGGATTTCTGGTCACCATGACCCACGCCGGACACGGCTCCGGCATGATTTTGCTGGGTGCGGTCATCGGTATGCTCGCCGGTGGCTGGTATGAGCGCAGACTGCGCCGCTATTTCGGCCCCTGCATGATGAGTGCGGCGCTGGCGCTGCTGGCTGCGGCACTGTTCCGGGGCATTACGGCGCTCTGGTTTGTGCCGGGTGCGACCCTCGCTGCGGTGGCACGCATCGGAGGGCTTGAGCTGCTCTATTCTCTGCTGCTGGCCCTGCCGTTTTATCCTCTGTTCCTCTTCGTCCACAAGCATATGAGCAACGGCTGAGGAGGGCAGAATGGAAGAGAAAAAGTTTCATACCCGCAGCGCCGTGCTGGTGGGTGCGGTGGTGCTGATGCTGCTGGTGTTCTTCGGACTGCTCTACTACACGCAGATTGCCGTGGGCATGGATGAGGAAACCCTCACCGCCATCAACACCATGACCAAGGAAGAGCCGGTCCCGGCGGCCCGGGGAAACATTACGGACCGCAATGGCAATGTGCTGGTGGGCAGCGAAAGCCGCTATCAGGTGGAGTTGGAGCTGGAGCAGATGGGAGAAGCCCCGGAGCAGGCCCAGACCGTGCTGACGCTGCTGGAGCTGTGCCAGCGGCTGGGGCAGGAATGGGTGGACACGGAAATGCCCATCAGCAAAACCGCCCCTTACACCTTCACACAGGAGGATGTGTATACCTACCTTGCCTCCGACGGCACGGAGAAGGATACCCGCCTTGGGCGGATGTGCAAAAAGATGAAGTGGGAGTGCACGCCGGACGCCGGGCAGCTCATCGACCAGATGAAGCAGACCTTTGGTCTGGAAAACACCGAGGAAACCACCGCCCGGAATGCCTTAGGAGTGCTGTATTCCTGCTATTTGAGGAAAAATGAAATCCTGTGGACGGAGTACGCCTTCGCCCGGGATGTGGATATTTCGTTTATCACCGTGGTGAAGGAACGGGACATGGACGGAGTTGAAATCGGCGTGGACAGCGTCCGAAGCTATCCGACTCCCTATGCCGCCCATCTGCTGGGTCAGGTGGGTCCCATCACGGCGGAAAACTGGACCGAGGGCGAAGATTATAAGGACCGGGGCTATGCCATGGACGCCACAGTGGGTCTTTCCGGCGTGGAATATGCCTTTGAAGATCAGCTTCGGGGACAGGACGGGGTTCATGCCGTCACCGTCAATCGGCAGGGCGACCCGGTCAGCGAAAAGGAACTGGTCCCGGCGCTGGCGGGCAGTGATGTGGCCCTGACGCTGGACATCCATTTGCAGCAGGCGGCAGAGGAGTCCCTTGCCCGGCATGTGCCGGAGCTGAACGGGGGACAGGGCGGCGCAGCCGCCGTGGTGATTGATGTGAAGGACGGCGGTGTGCTTACCATGGCGAACTGGCCCACCTTCGACCCGGAAACCATGGCCTACGACGATGCGATGGACGCCCTCAGCCCCCTCTTTAACCGTGCTTTGCAGGGTACCTATTCCCCCGGCTCCACTTATAAGCCGGTCACCGCCGCTGCGGCACTGGATACGGGAGCGGTGACCCCGGACACCCGGATTCCCTGCACCGGCTATGTGGATTACTACGGCACCCAGTTCCGCTGCTGGATTTATCGAGAACATGGAATGACCCACGGCGAGGAAAATGTCTCCGACGCCCTGCGGGATTCCTGCAATATCTTCTTTTACCGCATGGGCATGGCGGTGGGGATCGACACCCTCACCGAGTACGCCCAGAAGTTCGGTTTGGGTCTGCCCACGGGCATTGAGCTCAAGGAAGCCACCGGCGTCAACGCCGGGCCGGAGTATTCCGACAAGGTGGGTGCCACTTGGTACGCCGGCAACCTGCTTTCCGCAGCCATTGGTCAGTCGGATAACCTGTTTACCCCCCTGCAAATTGCCAATTATGTGGCCACGCTGGTGAACGGCGGCACACGCTACTCCGCCCACCTGCTCCATTCCGCCACCGCCGCCGACGGCACGGTGACAGAGCATACGCCGGAGGTGCTGGGCGAGGTGCATCTCGCCCCGGAGCATCTGGCGGCCATTAAGGACGGTATGCGGCAGATGGCGGAGCATTCTACGACCGTATCCGCCGCCTTTGCCAAGCTGAAGGCAGCCGGAATTCAGGTGGGCGCCAAGACCGGCTCGGCTCAGGTGTCGGGACAGGAGCAGGCCAATGGCCTGTTTGTCTGCTTTGCCCCCTACGATGACCCGCAGATCGCCGTCTGCGTGGCGGTGGAAAAGGGCGGCAGCGGCGCTGCCACCTCGGTGATCGCCGCAGACATTCTGGAGTCTTACTTCCAGATTCCCGAGGAACTTCCCGAGGAGCTTCCGGAGGAAGCGGCAGACCAAGTAAATTAACCAGTCCTAAAGGAATGATTGTGTGAGAGAGACGGAAATCTATAATTCACGGGACAGCCGTTATAAAACCCCCTATGGTGCGGTGGCGTCCAACACCACGGTGGAGCTGCACCTGCGTCCGGCACGGGCGCTGGGCTTCAGCCGGGGCGAGGTGACCCTCCGCTTTGAAATGGAACAGGATCGGACGGAAACTGTCCCCATGCCTTGGACGGATACCGACTGGACGGAGGATGTGTTTTCCTGCACGGTAAATGTGGGAAACTATGTGGGTCTGGTGTGGTATCAGTTCCGGCTGTTCGGCTTTGAGGGCCGGTACTGGGAGTCGGAGGAGCATCAGCTGACGGTGTATGACGCTTCCGAGCCTGTGCCGGACTGGTTCGGCAAGGGCATGTGCTACCAGATTTTGCCGGACCGTTTTTACCGCACCCGTGTCCCCAACCCGGAGGGCATGGTGGGCGGCCGCTGGGTCCACGAGAACTGGGAGGACATCCCGGTGGCCGGGCCGGTGGGCAAGACTCCGGAGGGAAAAGATATTTGCAGCCGGGACTTTTTCGGCGGAAATCTGGCTGGTATCGAGGAAAAACTGCCCTACCTTGCATCCTTGGGCGTGGAAACCATCTATTTCTGCCCCATCTTTGAGGCGGCGGAGAATCACCGCTACGGTACGGCGGACTATAAGCGGATTGACCCCATGCTGGGCACGGAGGAGGACTTTGTCCGCCTGTGCAAAAAAGCCCATGCCATGGGCATTCGCATCCTGCTGGACGGCGTGTTCAATCACGCCGGATATGTGAGCCGTTATTTCAACGGCGACGGCTTTTATACCGATGAGCCGGGTGCCTGCCAGAGTCAGGATTCCCCCTATTACCATTGGTTCAACTTCAAGCAGTGGCCCCGGGAGTACAGCTCTTGGTGGGGCATTTACTCTCTGCCGGATGTGAATGAGAGCGATCCCGGCTACCGGAACTTTATTTTCGGCGGTGAGGACTCCGTGGTGCGCCACTGGCTGCGGCTGGGCGCCGACGGCTGGCGGCTGGATGTGGCCGACGAGCTGCCGGACGACTTTATCCGTGGATTGCACGCAGCGGTGCGGACGGAAAAGCCGGACGGAGCGGTGATCGGTGAGGTCTGGGAGGACGGAACCACCAAAATTGCCTACGGCGTGCGGCGGCATCACCTGCTGGGCCGACATTTGGACGGATTGATGGATTATCCCTTCCGCACAGCCTTGATTGATTACCTGATGGGCGGCGACGCTGCCGAATTTCAGGAAACTATGGAATCGCTCCGGGAGAATTATCCGCCCTTTGCCTTCTACTCTGCCATGAACTCTCTGGGTACCCATGATACGGTGCGTATTCTCACCCAGCTGGGCACCGGCGGCGACCATCGGAACGATTGGCCCCGGTGGAAACGGGAAGCCTACCAGCTTACCCCGGAGGAGCGAACCCGGGGCGAAGCCCTGCTCCGCATGGGAGCGGCAGTGCTGTTCCACTTCCCCGGCGCACCCACGGTGTACTACGGAGATGAAGTGGGGATGGAGGGCTTTGAGGACCCCTATAACCGCCGCACCTACCCTTGGGGCAAAGAGAATACCGGCCTTCGGGCTTGGTTTACCGCCTTGGGTCAGGAGCGCAAGCACAGCAAGGCGCTCCGAGCGGGCGATTTGCAGTGGGGCACCTGCGAGGGCGGTGTGCTGTCCTTTGTCCGCAGTATGGACGGCGAGTTGGAAGGCCTTGCGGTCAACCGGGGCAGCGAACCGGCTCTGGTGGAGTTGCCGTGGGACGGCATGGGCGCCGTGGAGCTGGATCGGGAGAAGAGCCATCTGGCGGTGGACGGCGTTTTGTGCCTGAATGTGCCTCCGATGGGGGTTGTTCGGCTGAAAGATGCCCCTGCAACCAATCGTTGACAAAAAGAAACGCCCGGATGGTAGCCATTTCCGGGCGTTTTTGCTACAATGGGCACACAAAGAAGAGAAAGGGGGCGGCAAAAAATGACCATCGGTCAAAGGATTGCCCAGTTGAGAAAACAGAATAATTTATCCCAGGAGGCACTGGGTGCGGAGCTGGGTGTGTCCCGTCAGGCGATTTCCAAGTGGGAGAGTGACGCCGCCCTTCCGGAAATCGAAAAACTGATTGCCCTATCAAAGCGTTTTTCCGTTACCGTCGGCTATCTGCTGGGGGTGGAGGAGGAAGTGCAACAGGCGGAGCCTTCCGAGGAGAGCGCCGAAGCAAAGTCTGATAAGCCCACCGAGGCCGAGGTGCTGGAGCGGTACCTCAACCAGCTGCCCAAGCAGAAGCCGATGTCCAAGCGGAACAAGATTCTGGTCGCAGTGGCAGCCGTGCTTCTTGTGGTGTTTGTGCTGTCCTGCCTGTACGGCCTGCGCAGGGGGCTGGGACAGACCAGAAATGATATTTCCAACCTCAATAACTCTGTATCCCATCTGGAGGGGCAGCTGAACGGACTGTCC
Source organism: Oscillospiraceae bacterium (assembly GCA_020025295.1). Taxonomy (GTDB): domain Bacteria; phylum Bacillota; class Clostridia; order Oscillospirales; family Oscillospiraceae; genus UMGS1766. Next base: position 22,628 of record JAHHSJ010000001.1, read on the forward strand.
CATGAGATAAGCAACCAGGTGGAGGAAGCCATGCAGCAGGAATACGGCCTGCTGGCCCATTGGGAGCTGAATCTGACGGATGTGGACTATCAGGCGGGACTGGGTACCGTAGAGCTGCGTGCCGTGGTGCGAAATCCGGTGGAGGACGCTTCCAAGCTGCGCTTTTATGCCCAGAAAACCGACGGGACCATTGCGGAAGAAGTGGAGCGCCAGTGGGACGAAGCAAACCAGCGCTACACCGCCACGGTGCAGGTACCCTTGACGGAGACCAACGCCATCTATTATATGACAACTCCGGACGGAACCATTTGCGTTGCAAAGAACTATGAGCATGCCGTCACTAACCTGCAGGAATACACCCTGCCCAATGTGGAGATGTACATGACCAACGCCAGCGACAACCACAAGTTCCGCCTGCATGTGGATATGCACGTCATCATCCCCTATGTGATGGAAGAAGAGCAGGGCGAAGTGGAAGAGCCAGAGGTGAAGATGTGGCTTGCCACCGATAGCCAGCGGCTTTCTCCTCTGCCGGTACGGGCAGAAGAGTACGGTACCAATCCCTATATTTACTCCGCCGGTGTGGAAGGCCCCAACAGCGGATTGGCAGACTATGAGGACGAAACCCTCCATGTGGAGTATGAAATCACCTTCTCCAACGGCTATATCGTCAGCGGACGGATGAATGAGACCTTGTCCATGAGTTCCAGCGGATTCTGGCAGGAGGATGTGCAGTAACCAAACCAAACAGACAGCGCCCGGGCAGTTGCCCGGGCGCTTTTTTCTGACCGAGAACCTTACAGCAGCTGTAAGTGTTTTTTCTCCGGCGGGCGTGGTATCATGGCATCAGATCACAAAGGAGGTTGTTTTTATGGAACCGATTCTTTATACAGAAAATCTGACTAAGCGGTACGGCACCGTGCCCAACCAGACCGACGCCCTGAACGGCATTACCTTTCAGGTGATGCCGGGGGAATTTCTGGGCATCATGGGCAGCAGCGGCTCCGGTAAATCCACCCTGCTCAACTGCATCGCCACGGTGATCCAGCCCTCCGGCGGACGCATCCTCATGGACGGCGTGGAGTTGAACTCCCTTCGGGGCAAGGCACTTGCTGAGTACCGGGGCAGGAAGGTGGGCTACCTGTTCCAGAATTTTGAGTTGCTGGACAATCTGACGGGACGGGAAAACATCCTGCTTCCCACCTCGCTCCACGGCGTGCCGGAGCAGGAGAGCCGCAAACGGCTCAGTCAGCTGGCGGACTATCTGGAAATTGCGGATGTGCTGGACAAATTCCCCACCCAGATGTCCGGTGGACAGCGCCAGCGTGTGGCGGCGGCCCGAGCCATCATCCTGCACCCCAAGCTGATTCTCGCCGACGAGCCTACCGGCGCGCTGGACTCCAAAAATGTCAAGCACATCATGGAAAAGCTGACCGGACTCAATGAGGATGAGCAGGCCACCATTCTCATGGTGACCCACGATTCCAACGCTGCCAGCTACTGCAAGCGGATCTTGTTCATTCAGGACGGCGTCATCTTCCATGAACTGCGCCGTGGGGAGGAGACCCAGCGGGACTTCTACGAGCGGATTTTGAAGGTAATGGCGCAGCTGGGAGGGGGAAGCGCAAATGTTCTCTGATCTGATTCTCCGAAACAGCCGGCGCAGCCGCAAGGAAAACGGACTGTTTTTCAGTTCCTTGGTGATTTCCATTGTGGCCTTCTACATCATCCTGTCCATCTCCAATCAGGATGTGATGGTGTTCCTGCGGAAGATGGAGAGTGACGCCGTCAATCGGCTGATGCTGATGATTCCCGTCTTTTATGTGCTGACGCTGGGCATCCTGTTTTGCCTCATTTACTTTGCCTGTAAATATCAGCTCCAGCGCCGCAGACACGAGTTCGGCGTCTATCTGATGATGGGCATGAGCCGTAGCAAGCTCTTTTCCATGCTCCTTGCGGAAGATTTGCTGGGCAGTGTGCTGGCTCTGGTCATCGGACTGCCGGTGGCGGTGCTGATTTCCGAGCTCATCAGCCTGATTACCGCCAAGCTGGTGGGTATGGGCATTGTCGGACACCGGTTTTCTCTGTCGGTGTCGGCTCTGATTTTCACGGTGGTCGGATTTCTGGTCATCAAGCTGGCAGCCTTCCTGCTGCTGAGCGGAAAAATCAGCCGGGAAGAGATCGGCTCTTTGCTGGGGGATACCCCCAGCGGCACCAAGAAGGAAAAGCCCGGTCGGGTCTATGTTTTGGCTGCCGTGGGCGGACTTTTGATGCTGGCAGCCGCCTATACCTTGGCGATTCGGGGTACGGCGTGGCAGGTGCCCGGTATGATGTTTTTTACCCTGCTGATTGGCTTTTTCGGCACGATTTTCCTCTTTTACGGTATGCGTGTGCTGATTGTTCTGATTTCTCGTGCCGGCAGTGCAAAGGGAAAACTCCATGTGTTTAATTTCCGTCAGATTGAGGAAACTGTGATTCATCAGTCCACCACCATGGCGGTCAGCTCTCTGCTGATTTTGGCGGCACTGTGCTGCTTTGGCGCAGGCGTTGGCATTGCCAGTACCAGCGACAAGTCGGAGCATATCATCGACTATACCTTTGTGGATTACAATTTGTACGAAGGAGAAAGCTCCAGTTTTTCCGATTTGCAGGCGGCACTGGAAGAAGAGGGGCTGTCAGATCAGTTTGCCAAGCTGTTCCCCATGCGGATCGGTCACATTCGCACCACCGAGGAGTATGAGGATGTGTTCCAGATGAAGTCGGTGATGGATACGCTGAACGCAATGCCCGAATCCACGGACCGGGATGGGCTGCTGAATAACCTGAGTTATACGGATAAGCCCTATATCATTTGTATGTCGGACTACAATGAGATGTTGGAGTTGTCCGGGAAACCCCAGCTGGAGCTGGGGGCGCAGGAAGCGGCTGTGTATATGAATCCGGAGCTGACGACCATGAGCCGAATTCAGCTGCTCAGTGACATCTTTGCCACCCGTCCGGAAGCGATGCTGGATGGAGCGCCGCTGACGCTGACCGGGGAGGTGCAGACCGCCGACATCGTGACCGACCGTTCGATTACCTTGTCCTTTGCTCTCATCCTGCCGGACGAGGCCTTCTCCTATTACACTCAGGGGCAATATGATGAGTATGTGAATGGTGTACTGGGGGAAAAGGCCACCGAGGGAGTCAGCCTGATGAATGCCATCTCTGCCGTGAACGACAAGCTGGATGCCACCGGCCTGTTCGGGGATCGGCTGAGCTATGAAAGCTATCTGCAAAATATGGGCAGACAGCTGTTTTACATGGTGGCGGCCAGCTATATCACCATCTACCTCGCCATTATTTTCTTGGTAGTGGCAAACACCATTATGGGCGTCCAGTTCCTGATGAGTCAGCGCAAGACCGGCCGCAGATACCAGACTCTGGTGTGTTTGGGCGCCAGCTATGAAACCCTGTGCAAGTCCGCCCGAACCCAGATCAACTGGTTTATGGGGCTGCCGGTCTTTGTGGCGGCGGCCAGCAGTATGTTTGGCGTTCAGAGTTTGTATGCCGGCATTCTGCAAGCCAGAGGAGCCGGTATGCGGACCAAGCTTTTGGTGGTTTCTGCCGCTATGATTTTGGTGCTTTGTGTAGTAGAATGGATCTATATGACCGCCATCAAGCGGTCCAGTGACCGCTATCTGCTGACGCTGATGCAGCCGCAGCGGGAGGAATAAACAAACAAGGAAGAGGGTGCCGGGATGAAACGGGTCGCCGTAGTAGAAGACGAAGTGTTTATGCGGGAAGAGCTGACCCGGATGCTGGAGCAGGCAGGCTATGCCGTCCCGGTGCTGACGGAGTTTGCAGATGCGGCGCAGCAGCTGACCGCCCTCAACCCAGACCTTGTGATTTTAGATCTGAACCTTCCGGGGGTCAGCGGTTTTGACATCTGCCGGGCGCTGAAGCAGAAAACTTCTATCCCGGTGCTGGTGCTGACCTCCCGGGATCAGATGAAGGATGAATTGCAGGCGTTCCATCTGGGAGCGGACGAGTATCTCACCAAGTCTTGCCGCAAGGAGCGGCTGCTGGCTCGAGTGTCTAATCTGCTCAAACGATATGAAGGCCGCACCAATCTGCTGGAGGGGGAGGATTTTCTGCTGGACAAGCAGACCTACACCCTCTATATCCACAATACCTCGGTGGTACTGCCGAAAAATCAGGGCAAGCTGCTGGAAACCCTGCTGTCCGGCGGCCGGGAACTGGTGACGGCGGAGCAGCTTTGCACCGCCCTCTGGGGGACCACCGAATATGTGGATGAAAATGCCTTGCAGGTGAATCTGACCCGGCTGAAAAAGACCATGGCAAGCCTTGGCATGAAGCAAAGGGTCACCGTGGTCCGAGGTGAGGGCTATCGTCTGGAAAACGAGGTGGAAGGGTGAAACGATCCTTTGGTGCTGTGATGAAGCCGCTGCTGCCCAGGCTGTTGCTGCTGTTGAGTGCGGATGGATTTTTCATCCTGCTGCTGTGGCTGTCGGAAGCGAAGCAGCTTCCCATACTGGTGGGCTTGCTGGTACTGGCCAGCCTGATCCTGTTCGGGGCGGACACGGCGGTGTTCTGGTACCGGCAGGGACAGAGGGAAAAGCGGTTCCGGGCATTTTTGACCCACCCGGACCGATACAGCGAGAAACAGCTGCTGGCCTCGGTACGGGAACAGGAGCGAGAGCCGCTGCGGCTGCTTGCGTCGGTGCTTCGGGAGCAGCAGAACACCCAGAATGAATTGCAGTCCGATCTCCGGGACTACGAGGAGTATGTGGAGGGGTGGGCTCACGAGGCCAAAACCCCCTTGTCCCTGCTGACCATGCTGGTGGACAACCGAGGGGAGGAGCTTTCCCCGGAGCTGCGCACCAAGCTGGACTATGTCCGCAGCCAGCTGCAGGAGGATGTCACCCAGATTCTCTACTATGCCCGGTTGAAGGCTGCCACCAAGGACTATTTCTTTGAAGCGGTCAATCTCCGGGACTGCATTGAGGAAGTGCTGGAGGATTACGCACCGCTGCTGGAGGAAAAGCAGTTTTCGGTGGACATTTGCCTTTCCCGGGAACAGGTCTATACCGACCGGAGAGGGCTGCTCTTTATGCTGGGGCAGATTGTGGGAAATGCCATCAAGTATAGCGCTGAAGCGCCCAAATTGTCCTTTGCCATGGAGGAGCACGCCGAAGCAGAGGTGCTTACCATTGCGGATAACGGCGTGGGAGTGCAGCCGTGTGATCTGCCCTATATTTTCCAGAAGGGGTTCACCGGGGACTCCACCGACAGTCGGAAAAAGGCCACCGGAATGGGGCTGTACCTGACGAAAAAGATGGCGGACGATTTAAAACTGAAGCTGGACGCCGTTTCGGAGCCTCATAAGGGCTTTGCCATTACCATCGCCTTTCCGAAAAGCGAATAAAACAAAACACAGGCGGTCCGTTCTACTGACCGCCCGTGTTTTTGCTTTCCAAAGGCACTTGTGGATAAAAAACCGGCACAGAGGACGAAAGTGCTCTGTGCCGGTTGGTTTTTAGACGCTATACACGCCGAATGTGGAAAGAATCAGAACTTTCCGCTGGCGCTGGAGCCGCCGCTGCTGCGAGTGGTAGTTCCGCCGCCGGAACCGCTGGATTTGGAAGGCGGATCGTACACACGGGACTGGGTGGTGTGGGTGTAGCGGTCCTGCTGACGAGTCAGCTGCAAACCGCCGGCAGCCACAAAGGCCTCCGCCTGCGTGCCGTGAGCCACCGATTTCAGCTGGTGCTTCAACAGGAAGGCCACCAGAACGGCGACCAGAATACCCAGCACAGTGCAGGCGATGATGCCGTACATTCTGGCGTTGGGATTTGTGGGGACATTGTTTACATCCACCGGATTTCCGGCCAGAGCGGCGTCCAGCATTTCGCCGCAGCGCTGCTGATAGTCCTCAAAGCCGTCGTACCACACATCCTTGCGAAAATCGTCCAGGAAGGATTCGCTGAGGTACTGCTTGCCGTAGTCAGTGAAGGCAGTGTTGCCGTAACCGAAGGCGAACATCGACCAGTCCCGGGCCTCCATGGACAGAAGCAGGAGCAGGCCGCTCTGATCGCTGCCTTCTCCCAGCTCGTTGGAGAGGTAAATCTCCTCTGCTGCGGATTCCGGGTCGTAGGTGTCAGTGTAGGTGAGATAATCGTCCACAGTGACGATGTACACGCCGAAGTTGTACTTCTCGGACAGCTCCGCTGCGTTTTCCTCCAGAGTGTCCAGTTCCTCAGAGGTCAGCAGTCCGGCGGTGTCCGTCACATAGTTGAGCTGAGTTTCGGCCGAGGCAGGAATACACAGCTGCACCGCCAGTACAAGCCCCAGAAGCAGGGCAGTCAGTTTCTTTTTCATATGCTCCACCCCTCTCTTACAGGAACAGGTTGCCGATCATGCGGCCCAGCGGTCCGGAGAACAGCAGGCTCAGCACCACGGAAGCACCCACGGCGGTGCCGCCGAGCCAAGCAAAGAACTTGCCCTTGTCGGCAGGCAGGTCGCCCACCATTTTTCCGGTCTGACCGTTCATGGCGAACAGGTAGTTCTTGCCCTGCCACTTGGTGGTCAGCAGCCAGACGGGAAGCATGGCGTATTTCACTTCGCCACGCTTGAGGGCCACACGCTTGGTGCGGGTGGACACGGTGGCGTAGCCGACCACGGTTTCCCGTACACGGTCCGCAGCGGTGTTTTTGCACCGCTCGTCGGCACGCTTGGAGGCGGCAGTGGCGTCCACATCGTACTTGTCGGCGAGGAAGCCGGGGAGATAGGCGGTGGAAAAGTCCTTCAGTTCCTTGTAGTCGTAAGGCTCGATGGAGTCCATGTAGTCGTCGGGCATCTTGGTCGAGCCGTCCACCGGGACCTTCTCGAAGCCGATGGAGCCGGAACGGACAATGTCATAGTGCTTGGTTCGGGTCACCCGATAGTCGCCCTCACGGGAGGTGGTGGAGGTGGTGGCGTGGAAGGTCATATCCACATCAGCGACGCCATCGAAGAGCCAGAAGGGAACATAGACACCCTTGATCTCCTCAATGTGGTTCTGTGCCTTAAAGGCCTTGGGCAGCAGCAGCTTGCCCTTGTAGTGCTTCTTGAGGGCCTTGACGGCATCCTCCCGGCTGAGCTTGAAGGGAAGCACATAGTCGGGACGCAGCGTGCCGCCGAACTGACCGGGCACCACGGTGGGGTTGCCGCAGTAGGGGCAGCTGGTGGCGGCGGTGGTTTCGTCGCAGATCAGCTCCGCACCGCAGGAGGGACAGGAGTAGGCACGCATTTTTTCGGCTTCCTCGCCCCAGTCACCGCCTGCATCGGACACATCCCAGCCGTTGTCCTCGCTGGCTTGTTTTTCCTCTGCTGCCTGAAACGCGGCTTCCGCCTTGGTTTCCTTTTCGGCATACAGAGCCTCAATTTCCTGAACCTCGTATGTACTGCCGCAGTAATCGCACTCCAGCTTGCCGGAGGCACCCACAAAATGAAGCGGGCCTGTGCAGGCAGGACATTTGTAGTTAGTCACCTGATCGGGCATGATTGTCCCTCCTTTAATCTCTCTTTATCGGAATGAGAACCCCGGCCCTGTACCGAAGGCGGCACAGAGCCGGACATTTGACTGAACTTACAGCAGATCGCCGTCGTCAAAGGGGTCGCCGCACTCGGGGCAGAACTTAGGCGGATGGGCGGGATCGGCAGGCTCCCAGCCGCACTTGTCGCACTTGTACTGGGGTACACCGGCAGGCTTTTTGGTGCCGCACTCAGGGCAGAACTTGCCCTTGCTGAGCTTGCCGCAGGTGGGACAGGTCCAGCCGTCCGCAGCCGGGGCGGCAGGCTTGGGCTTGCCGCATTCAGGGCAGAATTTGCCGGTGACCACGCTGCCGCAGGAGCAGGTCCAGCGCTCTTCCGGAGCCGGCTTTGCCTTGCCGCAGCCGGAACAGAAGCTGCCGGTGTTGCCGGTCTGACCGCAGGAACAGGTCCAGCCTGCCGCAGCGGCGGCCGCTTGCTGCTGAGCCTGCTGCTGGCCCATCTGGAACAGGCTCTGGGCGTTCATTCCACCCACCTGACCGGCCATATTCATGCCCATGAAGGCCATAGCCGGGCCGGTGCTCTTGTTCTCGGCGGCAGAGCGCATAGCGTCCGCCTGAGCGCTCACCATATGGGCGGCGGCACGAGTGGGATCCATGAAGGCGGCGTTGCGCTGCAGCTCCTTGATCATCTTCTCGTCTTCCTCGTCAGCCTTGACGGAGGACACGCCGCAGGAAACGATTTCAATGCCACGAAGTTCCTTCCACTTGGCGGAAAGCTCCTCGTTCAGCACCTGAGCCAGCTCAGTCGTGTGGCCGGGCAGGGCAGAGTAACGGATGCCCATGGCACTGATTTTGGCAAAGCCGGGCTGGAGTGCCGTGAGCAGCTCGGTTTTCAGCTGGCTGTCCAGACGGTCACGGGTGTACTCGTCGGCAATGTTGCCGCAGACATTGGTGTAGAACAGCAGGGGGTTGGTGATCCGATAGCTGTATTCGCCGAAGCAGCGGATGGCGATATCGATGTCGATGCCGGCCCGCTCATCCACCACACGGAAGGGCACGGGAGAGGGAGTTCCGTACTTGTTGCTCAGCATCTCACGGATGTTGAAGTAATAGACCCGCTGATCCTTGGCAGCCACGCCGCCGAAGGCGATACGCTTGCCAATGGCGTTGAAGGTCTGCACCACGCCGTCGCCCAGATCGCCGGAGAAGATGGAGGACTCGGTGGAGGCGTCAAAGACGAATTCACCGGGCACGGCGGACAACTCCACCACCTTGCCCTGCTCCACGATGAGCATACACTGGCCGTCGGCTACGGCAACCACAGAGCCGCTGGAAATGATGTTGTTGCCGCCCTTGTTGGAGAAACGGCCGGAGGTGCGGGGTTTGCCCTTGGCGACCAGAACATGGTCAGGCAGTGCTTCACAGTAAAAATATTCCTTCCACTGGTCGGCCAGCACGCCTTTGGTGGACTGGATTGCAGCTTTAATAAGTCCCATGGTTTGTACTCCTCTCGTAATCAATCAAACTGTCAGTTCCGCCCGGGCGGCAGGCAAATGCACCGGGAGCCGGGAAGGAAACGGAATGATGTTGTCATGTAAATGGGAACGCCCCGGCGTTATTCCGCCGTGTGGTCGGATTCCGCCGAAGTAGGCTCACTGCCAAAGCCGGGGAAAACCTCCTCCTGCTTTGCGGAATAGGGGTTCTTGTTGGGCTTTACCGGGTCACGGGTCTGACTGCTGTGGTTGGCCCAGTACACAATGGCGGTCAGGATCAGTGCCTCCACACCCCAAATGACACAGGCGGCCCAGCAGAACAGCAGGGAAAAATCCAGCCAGAAATGCAGGATCAGCAGTACCAGTGCGGCAATGCCCCACCAAAAGTGGAGAGCCATATTGGAGAGAAAACACATCAAGAATCCTTTTGACGGATCGGCTTTTCGCATGAGCGTACGCTCCTTTCTATGCCCCGGAGCCTGCGCTGGGGGCAAATGAAATTAGATTTCGAATGGGAAGTTCTAGTATAGGGCTATTATAGTCAATCGCCCTAAAAAAAGCTATCTCTTTTCAAGAAAATTTATATCTTTTGCGTAGGGTATTTTAAGGCATGTGGAAAAGGACAAAAGAAAGGGTGTGGAAGAGAAACTTCCACACCCTTGAATCAGCAGCGATCGGAGGAGGACTCATATATGGGCCGGTCGGAACGGGCCGCTGCGTGCAGCAAGCGGTAGACCAACAGGAACATGAGTACCGTAAAAATCAAAAAGACCCACGAGGCAGCCGTGCTGTCCAGCATCAGGCAGAAATCATAGAATCCATGCACCAGCGTGGGAATCAGGAAGGCCAGCCACTGGTTTTTACGCTCTCCCACGGAATCGCCGTGGATAAAGCAGTTTCTGGCCCGACCGTAAAATACGCCCATCAGGATAGAGAAGCACAGGTGCGCCGGGACAGCAGTAATGGCACGGGCCAGAGCGGTGGCCAGACCGTAGGAAAAGACATACTTCAAATTCTCAATGGCGGCAAAGCCCAGAGACACAAAGGCGGAGTACACCACAGCGTCAAAGAGAAAGTCAAAGTGCGGGGAATTCCAAGAAATCCGCTTCAGGAAGAACCACTTGCTGCCCTCTTCCACACAGGCCACACAGACGAAAGCCAGCAGAAAGTGGTAGGCATAGTAGTCAAACAGCGGATTCAGCAGCCGATTCAGAACATCCCCCAGCACGGATTCCAGTGCCAGAGAGGCGAGGACAGAACCGCCTCCGCCCAGCAGAAGCAGCCGGGCCAGCAGCTCGGGCGGCTCTTTTTCGATTTCATCCTGCTTGTAGATGTACTTCAGCAGGAGAAATGCCGGAAGCAGGGCGGCAATGGTGTAAATTCGCATGGGACAACCCTCCCAATCATGGTTTGTCCCACCATTATAGCAAGCGAAAAAGGAAATGTCATCCCCTCTTTTGACGAATCCCGGCGCAGATATCACTGAGGGTCTGAGCGGCTTCCATTTCCCATGTTCGGCTCCGGGCCAAGTCTCCCAGAGACACCATTCCCACCAGCGTTCCGTCCTCCACCACCGGCAGACGGCGAATCTGGCTGTGGGCCATGCGATGGGCTGCCTCGGTGACGGACTGCTCCGGGGAAACGGTGATGGGAGCGATGGACATAATGTCCTGCACGGGAACCCGAACCGGGTCCTGCCCTGCGGCGACGCAGCGCAGCACAATGTCCCGGTCGGTGACGATGCCCAACAACCGACCGGAGCGGTCACACACCGGAAGCGCCCCGAGATCGTGGCGGCTCAGCAGCCGTGCCGCCAAAGCGGCACTTTCGTCCGGGGAAATGGTGACGACGGACTTGTTCATCAGCCCTCGAATACGCATAGCAGGTTCCTCCTATCAAAAAAACGCCTTCTCTGAGAGTATCTCCCGGAGAAGGCGTTTTTAACCATAATCAATTCAGTTCGTTCTGTTCCATCAGCTGGAGGGACAGGTCAAAGGTTTCGCCGTCCCGACAGACGGTGATGGAAACCGTGTCACCCACATGGCGGCTGCCCAGATTGGCGTCCCCCACCGTGTGAATGGGAGAACCATCCAGATGGGTGATAATGTCGCCGGGGGCAAGCCCTGCGTCGGCGGCACCGGAGTTTTCTGCCACCGAAACCACATAAAGTCCGTCCACCAGAGCGTCCTCGTGGGCGCCGGCAGTGACGGAATAGCAGGTGATGCCCAGAACGGGATGCTCCACCTTACCCTCCTTGGCCAGAGTGTCAGTGACACGCTTGGCGACGGTAGAGGGGATGGCAAAGCCCATGCCCTCGATGCCGGATTCCGGGTCGATGAGCTTCATGTTGACCACGCCCACCACCTGACCGTAGGCGTTGATGAGGGGGCCGCCGGAGTTGCCCACATTCAATGCGGTGGTGGTCTGGAGCAGGGTCATGGTGTAGCCATCCATGTTGACGGTGCGGTTAATGGCGGAAATAATGCCGTTGGAGAAGGTGCCGGAATATTCCATGCCCATGGGGTTGCCGATGGCAAAGCATTCGTCTCCCACATGAATCTCACTGCTGGCGGCGAACTGAGCCGGAACAAGCCCCTCAGCGTCAATTTTCAGCAGCGCCAGATCGGTGTTTTCGTCATCACCCACCAGAAGGGCGTTGTAAATCTTGCCATCGTGGGTGATGACCTCTGCCTCTTCCGCACCGGCTACCACGTGCTGGTTGGTGAGAATGCAGCCATCCTCGCTCAGCACAATGCCGGTGGCACAGGCACCGCCGTCCTCGTCGTAGACCAGAATGGAAACGACGCTGGGAATCAGCTTGTCATAGATGTCCCGATAGGAGAGGGGAGTGGTGTCCGAAGCGGACAGGGTGAGAGAGAAATCCAATGGATCGGAGTAGCGCTCAATGAAGCTGGGACCGAAATCGGAATCCTCCACCGCCTCAATCTCCGAATCAAAGGGAGCCTCGGAATGGGGCTTGGAGTCCGGAGGGATGGGAGCCACGGAGTGGGAGAGATTGTCGGAATTGAGGGAAATCTGAAGCGAGGTAAACACCAGCACCAGCAGGACGATGCCCAGCACCAGCAGGACCTTTTTGCTCTTGGATCGGGCAGAGCGGCTGGGCTTTGCCGTATAGGTGACTGTGCTGCTGCCGCCGTCGGTCTGCACGGAGGTGCCTGCGGGAGCGGCGGAGCGGTGGGGCCGCTTTTGGGGGCGAGGAGCCGCGGCACGATCCCACGGGTCATCGTAGGTGCTTGGGCGACTCCCTTTATATTGATCCCAGTCGTACATAGGAAAACCTCCGTCAGCCGGCCAGAGCCAGCGTGAAAATGAATTCCGTCACACCGTTTTCGCTGGTGACGGTGATATTCTCTTTGTGTTGGTTCAGAATGGTCTTGACGATGTGCAGTCCCAGACCCACGCCCTCTTTGTCCATACTCCGGGAGCGGTCGGACTTGTGGAAACGGTCAAAAATCACGCCGATTTCATCCGGAGGGATGGTCTCACCCTGATTTTTGACGCTAATGTAGGCCTTTCTGCCCTTGGTGGTGATGCTGACACCGATCACAGAGCCGGGACAGGCGAATTTGGCGGCGTTGTCCAGCAGGTTGTAGCAAACCTGCGTGATACCGTCCGGGTCACCCCAGACCAGCGTGCGCTTGTCGGGGATGTGGAGATCCATGTCCAGCCGGTGGGAGCGAATTTTGCCCTCCAAACTGATGACCGCCTGCACCATGGTTTCGCAGATGTCAAATTCCACCTGAGAGTTGACGGTTTCTCTGGACTGCAAGGCGCTCATGTCCAGCATACGGCGCACCAGACGGCTAAGCCGTGCGGTTTCCGAAGCCACAACCTGAAGAGAGTCGTTGACCTTTTCCGGGGGAATGGTGCCGTCCAGAATTCCGCTGGTAAAGCCGGAAATGGTGGTCAGAGGGGTTTTCAGCTCGTGGGAAATGTTGGCGACGAACTCCCGGCGATCCTTTTCCGTCGAAGCCAGAGAGTCGGCCATGGTGTTAAAGGTGCAGGCCAGCTCACCCAGCTCGTCCTTGCGATGACAGTCGGTGACTCGAAGGTCATGCTCCCCCATGCCGAAGCGGCGGACGATATCCGTCAATTCCCGGAGGGGTTTCGCTTGCTGCAAGGAGAAGATGGAACTGGAGACAAAGGCGATGCAGAACACCACCACAGCGGTGAAGAAAAACAGGGTGGCGAGGGATCGCCACAGCACCATCAGATCGTCTGCGGAGGCGGTCATAAAGACCATAAACTCCATGTGAGGTCCGTCCGGAGTCTGAATGTAAATGGGGCGGCCGGAGGCGAAATGCACCGACGGGAAAATGCCCAGATCCGACATACCGGAATAGCTGCCTTGCTGTTCCACGAGAGTGGTAATGCTGGAGGAAATGGTTTTGTCTCCGTAGGAGGAGCAGGTGCCGCTGCAATCGGCATAGCGGATGACCGTGCCGCTCTCATCGCACAGGAGCAGGTTTGCCTGAGAAATGCTGCTCAGAGCAGGGGAATAGAAGGGAAAGCCCTCCTGCTCCGAGGTGGGGGAGTAGCCCCGATCCAGCAGCTTCTGGGTCAGTACCGCCACATAGGAGACATTTTCGTCCATGGTCTGCGTCCGTTCCTGTACCATATAGCGGTAGCTCAGGGTCATGAAAGCCACCGCCAGCAGGAAAAAGGAAATGAGAATCATTCCGGCGGTCAGCAGGAAGTGGCGGCGAAACATGGAGTGTTTCATGCGTCCACCAACTCGAATTTATAGCCCACGCCCCAGACGGTTTTCAGGGTCCAGCGGTCGCTGACGCCTTCCAGCTTTTCTCTCAGGCGCTTGATATGCACATCCACCGTGCGGCTGTCGCCGAAGTAGTCGAAGCCCCACACCTCATCCAGCAGCTGGTTGCGGGTAAAGACCCGGTTGGGAGCGGAGGCCAGATGGTACAGCAGCTCCATCTCCTTGGGGGGCGTGTCAATGCGCTTGCCATCCACCAGCAGCTCATAGGAGTCCAGATTGATGACCAGCTTGTCGAAGGTGAGCTTTTTCTCGTTCTTGCCGTCACCGTCACCGAACCGGCGCAGCACAGCGTGGATGCGGGCCAGAACTTCCTTCATGTCGAAGGGCTTTACAATATAGTCGTCGGCGCCCATTTCCAGACCGGCGACCTTGTCCTCAGTCTGACCCTTGGCGGTCATCATGATGATGGGCGTCTTGCCGGTCTCACGGATTTTGCGGCAGACCCCCCAGCCGTCCATGACGGGGAGCATGATGTCCAGCAGCACCAGATCCGGGTTCCAGCTGCGGTACAGCTCCACACCCTTGCCGCCGTCGGGGGCACTGTTGGTTTCAAAGCCCTCTTTTTCCAGATACAGCTGGAGCAGCTGGGTGATATTCGGGTCATCTTCAACGATCAAAACTTTCGTTGCCATGAAAAACACCTCTCTCTGATAGTACACGGGTGATACAACTTCTATTGTATCGGAACGGGAAGTAGTTGCGGTGAATATTCTGTTAAATTCCCAGTAAAATCCGGGATAATTCCAGAAAATGGGATGTGGCTGCGCCTTCGCAGCGGGTCAGAAGGAACTGCTCCGCCAGCGTGAGCGCCTGCTGTGCCACCGCCTTGGGATCGTCCCCCAAGGTCAGCAGATGGGCCAGCAGGGCACAGTGGTTGAGGACCAGCCGGGAGGGCTGCTCCCGGAAATCGGCCTGAGCCAGCTGCTGTGCCCGAAGCAGCTTTGTATAGGGGTTTCCGCCGTCCAATCGGGCAGCCAAAGCGGCCTGTGGCTGAGGGAGCAAGGCTTGGAAGCGCCAGGATGCCGGCAAAATACGAGCCGGAAAGTCCGGCGCCGGCGGTGTGGAAACTTCTGCCGGGGTGAGGGACAAATCGTAGGAGCGCACCGTGTCCCGCCATGCGTCGCTGAGGTCGATGGCCAGCCAGCCGCCGGAGGGACGCACCTGCTCCAGAAGGGGGCTGGGGGGACAGGCCGCCGCCAGAGCCGAAGGGTCCACCCAGGCAATTCGGGGATAGGGGGTGGCGAGCTCGCCGCCTTTGCCGTCCGGTCGGAAGCGGAACTGCTCCGCTCGGGGCAGGGACTGCAATTCCAGCGCTTCGGCGGCGGAGTGAAGAACACGCAGCGCCTCGGCTCGGGCCAAATCCAGCGGATCCATCTCAGCAGGTGGGGGCAGACTCCGCCTCCCGCACATCAATGCGGAAGAGGTTCTGACCGGCCAGACGGTGGTCGATTTCAATGTCGTAGTCGATTTCCAGCTTGCCGCCCTGCATGGTGAGGGAGGAGTTCAGCTTGCGGGCCTTAATGCCCACTTCCATGCTGCCGTAGGGGGTGTTGTACAGGCTGGTGTGACGCTTGCCCTGCTCAAAGACCATCTCGGAGCTGACGGAGCCGATTCGCAGCAGGGTGATCCGGCTGGGTTCCACCTGAAACAGGGTGGTGGTACCCACCATGCCGGTGAGCTCGCTCTCCTCATAGGACAGGCGGAGATAATCGTCTCCCTGCACCAGTTTGCCTTCCGTGACCAGCTCCATCGAGTCCTGTTCACTGCCTTCGTATAACTGTTTCCCCTGAATGGAGATAATCACATCTTTTTCCATGGTGTTCTCCTTGCTTAGTAATTCTCAATTGAGATCTGCTCCACCGGTTCGGTGATTTCCCGACCAAGGAAGATGGAGCCGAGATGGTGGAAGTTTTCTGTTCCGTCGCTGACATACCAGCGGCACTGACCGGACTGCTCCGGATCGGCTCGCAGGTCCTTTTGGTCCATCCAGCGTCCGATTTGGTCGGCGACCTCGGCGCCGGAGTCCAGCAGACGGACCTCCGGGCCCATGAAATTGCCGATGACCTGAGAGAGCAGCGGATAGTGGGTGCAGCCCAAGATGAGGGTGTCGATGCCGGCATCCTTCAGAGGCTGCAGGTAGTCCGCTACCACCGTTTCAATGACCACATCTCCGGGCTGAGTCCGTCCGTTTTCCACCAGCGGGACAAACAGGGGACAGGGCGTGGAGAACAGCTGTGCGTCGGGGTTTTCCTCTGCAATGATGTGCTCATAGGCTCCGGTGTTGATGGTGGCCTGCGTGGCAATGATGCCAATGCGGTTGTTTTTCGTGCAGTGGGCTGCCCGGAGGGCAGTGGGGTTCACCACACCGAAAATGGGCAGATCGTGCATCTGGGACAGGGGCTTCAACGCAATGGAGGACACCGTGCCGCAGGCGATCACGATGGCCTTTAGGTCGAAGGTGCGCAGAAAATTGACATCCTGCGCGGCGTAACGGAAAATGGTTTCCCGGGAGCGGTTGCCGTAGGGCACCCGTCCGGTGTCGCCAAAGTAGATGATGTTTTCATTCGGCATCTCGTGTATCAGACGCCGCACGGCGGTCAGCCCGCCAAGACCGGAGTCAAAGACTCCAATGGGTCGGTTATCCATGGGATGGTTCCCTCCAAGACCTGAAAAATACTGCTATTGTAACACATTATGATAGCACAAAAACCGAAACAAGTAAATTATTTCCGGCAAAAAGGGGGAGAAACAAGGGGGATTCCCGGCTGCACATTTGACTTTCAGGGGGAATATGATTATAATACGGATAATCCAAAGGGGGGAGGCGGCATTTATGGAGCTGCATCTGACAACGAAGCAGTTTCGGCGGCTGCTGGACATGGCATACATTGGAAACTGGATCCTCAATTCCACCCGTGGAGAAGATCGCTTTCGGGACTATGACGAAGTGGAGTCCCTGCTGTTTGCCAAGGCGGAGCAGGAGGGAATGAGCGCCCTTTCCGAGCATTGGATGGGAGAGACGGTCCCGTCCCGAGCCTTTATGGAGGGCGGCATTCACGAGGCGATTGCAGACTACGAGGATGCGGTGTTTTTCGATATTCTCGCGGAGGAGCTGGCACGGCGGGACATGGATGATGTGCCCATTGATGAGAATAACTTCGGTGAGCTGACCCGTCGGATGGAAGCCTATATGGCGGAGTTTGAGCTCCACGGAACCGACCATGTGCAGGTCGAAAGCGAGTTTATGTGACAGCAGTACGCTGAAAACAGCAAAACGGTATCGGGCGTTTCGTCGGATACCGTTTTTTTACGCAAAAAGCGCCGGACGGCAATGCCGTCCGGCGCTTGGTTCAATCAATAGTTGGGGCCGACAGAGGGATACTTCTCGGAAATACCGTACTGGTTCATACCGGGCTGGCTGTCCTTGACGAACCAGACCAGCAGCAGGATGGTGCCGATCACGGGAATGAGGCCGAACAGCAGATAAACGCCGGATTTGCCGATGTCATGCAGTCTGCGGCAGCCGACGGCAAGACCGGGAATCAGCAGTGCGAAGGAAACAATAGTGGCAAGGAAGGGCGTGATGTGCAGCCAGCTGATCAGAGCGGTCACAACAGTGGTCACGATGAAGGTGAAGAGGTAGAAGTACCAGTACTCACTGCGGCGGGCGCGACCGTTAAAATTGGCGTAGTTTTCCAGGCAACGGCGGATGAAGACATAATAGGACCTTCTTTCTGTTGATTTGGGTCTGGTATGCCCCTCTCCTGCGGTGTTGCAGCTGATAAAACCGCAGCAGGCGGAACCTGCCCTGAGAGATGGACCATACCCTTCGTTTGCAGAGCGAACCATCAGTTCGGATGGAAAATTATCGCCTGCGAACCAATTGACAAACACAATATAGCACAGCAGTGTAACAGATGCAATAGCAAGAAAATGCCTGACGATAGAATTATCGTCAGGCATTGCTTGTTTAGTTCCCGGAGGCGGCAGCCAGCGCTGCCTCGTCCGCTTTGCGTTTGGCCTCAATGGCCTCCTTCAGCATCATATCCTTGACCTTCATCAGGCGGATGGTGGCATTGCGGTCGTTCTCATCCAGCTTCATGGAAATGTACTTGATGCTCTCCTCCATCTGGGGGATCATCACATATTCCAGTGCGTTGACACGGCGGCGGGTCTTTTCGATTTCCTCAGCCAGCAGCTGGGTGGTTTTTTCAATCTGCGCCAGCTTCAGCATATCCTGAAAGACCGAACTGAGGGCGTCCACTGCACCGTCCAGCTCGCAGCTGGTGGTGGCGAAGCCGTAGGGATAAATATCGCCTGCGGCGCCGCCGGCGGTGCTGAAGTGGTACTCCGGCACATTGACGGACATGATATTCTTGGTGGACATGGTCAGTTCCACGCTCTGCTTCGGGTAGAGCAGGGACTGCTCCAGTACCTCGGCACTCATCAGGGCGGAAGCGACAGTGAAGGAGGCGTGTGCCTGCTTCAGTCCTTCCTCAACACGCTGACGAACCTCCCGGTTTTCACGGACCACATCGAGAAACTGCTTCATCAGCTCATCCCGCTTGTCCTTGAGCAGCTTGTGGCCGCGGACAGCGGTACGCAGTCTGCCCTTGAGACGGGTCAGTTCCATACGAGTGGCGTTTACGGTGGTATTTGCCATCGCTGCAACCCTCCCTTATTCCGCGTCCTTCTTGGGCAGATACTTTTCGATGTGCTCTTCCTTGATGCGCTTCAGCTCGCTCACAGGCAGCATGCTCAGCAGCTCCCAGCCCAGATTGAGGGTTTCCTCAATGGAGCGGTTCTCCTCGGTGCCCTGTGCCACATAGCGCTTTTCAAAGGCGTCGGCAAACTTGGCGTAGAGCAGATCGGTGGGGCTTAGAGCGGCCTCGCCCAGAATGCTCATCAGTTCCTTGGCTTCCTTACCGGCAGCATAGGCGGCGAAGAGCTGGTTCATGGTGCCGGCGTGATCCTCACGGGTCTTGCCGGGGCCGATGCCCTTATCCTTCAGACGGCTCAGGCTGGGCAGTACATCCACGGGAGGTACAATGCCCTTGCGGTACAGCTCACGGCTCAGGATGATCTGACCCTCGGTGATGTAGCCGGTCAGGTCAGGGATGGGGTGGGTCTTGTCGTCCTCGGGCATGGTCAGGATGGGGATCATGGTGATGGAGCCTTCCTTGCCCAGCTGACGACCGGCACGCTCATACATAGTGGCAAGGTCGGTGTACAGATAGCCGGGATAGCCACGGCGGCCGGGGACTTCCTTCTTAGCGGCGGAAATCTCACGCAGAGCCTCGGCGTAGTTGGTGATGTCGGTCATGATGACCAGAACGTGCATACCCTTTTCAAAGGCCAGATACTCTGCGGCGGTCAGTGCCATACGGGGGGTGGCGATACGCTCGACGGCGGGGTCGTTGGCCAAGTTGGTGAACAGCACGGTGCGGTCGATGGCGCCGGTACGGCGGAACTCATCCACGAAGAACTGAGATTCCTCGAAGGTGATGCCGATGGCGGCAAAGACGACGGCGAAGTTGGACTCGCCGTCCAGCACCTTGGCCTGACGGGCAATCTGAGCGGCCAGCTGTGCGTGGGGCAGACCGGAGCCGGAGAAAATCGGCAGCTTCTGACCACGAACCAGCGTGTTCAGGCCGTCGATGGTAGAAATGCCGGTCTGAATGAATTCGTTGGGGTAGTCACGGGCGGCGGGGTTCATGGCCAGACCGTTGATGTCCCGATATTCGTCGGGCAGGATGTCGGGGCCGCCGTCGATGGGCTCGCCCATGCCGTTAAAGACACGACCCAGCATATCGCCGCTGACAGCCAGCTGGAGGGGGTGGCCCAAAAAGCGAACCTTGGACTGAGCCAGATTGATGCCGGCGGCGGACTCAAACAGCTGCACCACAGCGGTGTCGCCGTTGACTTCCAGCACCTTGGCACGGCGGATGGAACCGTCGGACAGCTTGACTTCGGCCAGTTCGTCGTAGGTGACGCCTTCGACCTGATTGACCACCATCAAAGGAGAGGCGATCTCCTGAATGGTGCGATATTCTTTAATCATCAGTCCATCTCTCCTCTCGCTGCAATTGCTTCGATCTGAGCGGCCATATCGTCGCCCAGACGGGCGTAGACCGCTTCATATTCGTCGTTGGGCACGCTCTTGGCACGACCGATGCCCAGACGGGCGGGGATCTGGAACAGTGCCATCAGGTCAGCGCCCTTGCTGATGGCGTTGCGGCACAGGGTGTCGTAATCCAGAATCAGCTTCATCATCAGATACTGACGGCGATAGTCGGAGAAGGAGTCCACATCCACAAATGCGTTTTGCTGCAGGAAGTCCTCACGGATCATCTTAGCCGTTTCCAGCGTCAGCTGATCGGCGGGGGACAGAGCGTCCTTACCAACCAGCTGCACCACTTCGTTCAGGCTATCCTCTTCCTGCAAGATGCTCAGAGCGCGGCCACGGTTCTCGTAGAAGCCCTTGCCCAGCTTCTCGTCGAACCAAGGCTTCAGGGAGTCCAGATACAGGGAGTAGGAGTTCAGCCAGTTGATGGCGGGGAAGTGACGGCGATAGGCCAGAGAGGAGTCCAGACTCCAGAACACCTTGACGATACGCATGGTGCCCTGGCTGACGGGCTCGGACAGGTCACCGCCGGGAGGAGAAACAGCGCCCACGGCGGTCAGGCTGCCCTGACGGGTCTCGTCGGAGCCGAGGCACTGCACCACGCCGGCACGCTCGTAGAACTCAGCGATACGGCTGGCCAGATAAGCGGGATAGCCTTCCTCACCGGGCATCTCTTCCAGACGGCCGGACATCTCACGCAGAGCCTCAGCCCAGCGGGAGGTGGAGTCAGCGATGACAGCCACATCGTAGCCCATGTCACGGAAGTATTCAGCGATGGTGATGCCGGTGTAAATGCTGGCCTCACGGGCAGCCACGGGCATATCGGAGGTGTTGGCGATCAGAACGGTACGCTTCATCAGCGTCTCGCCGGTGCGGGGGTCCACCAGTTCGGGGAACTCACGCAGAACGTCGGTCATCTCGTTGCCACGCTCGCCGCAGCCAATGTAAATCACGATGTCCACGTCGGACCACTTGGCGAGGGCGTGCTGCACCACCGTCTTGCCGGAGCCGAAGGGGCCGGGAACGGCAGCGGTGCCGCCCTTAGCCACGGGGAACATGGTGTCGATGACACGCTGACCGGACTGGAGAGGTGCGGAGGGGGTGTATTTCTTCTTGTAGGGGCGGCCCACACGGACGGGCCACTTCTGTACCATGGTCAGCTCCTTGAGGGAGCCGTCCTCCAAACGGATGGTGGCGATGGTGTCCTGGATGGTGTAGGTGCCGGAGGAGATGGACTCCACCGTGCCGCTCACGCCTGCGGGAACCATGATCTTGTGGAGAATGGAAGCGGTCTCCTGCACCTGACCCAGGAAGTCACCGGTGGTGACCTTGTCGCCCACCTTAGCGGTGGCGACGAACTCCCACATCTTCTCCCGGTCCAGAGGTGCGACCTCTACGCCACGGGTGATGTTGGCGCTGCCGGTCTTGGCCATGATGGCCTCCAGAGGACGCTGGATACCGTCATAGATGTTCTCCAGCATACCGGGGCCAAGCTCCACGGACAGGGGGGCGCCGGTGGTGTACACCTCAGCGCCGGGGCCCAGTCCGGATGTTTCTTCGTAGACCTGAATGGCGGCGGAGTCGCCGTTCATGGTCAGGATCTCGCCGATGAGGTGCTGGTCACCAACTCGGACCACATCGGCCATATTGGCATCGGCCATGCCGGTGGCAACCACCAGCGGGCCGGAAACCTTGACAATTTTGCCCATTGTTTGAACCTTCTTTCACGGAAAGTGATCAGAGAATATCTGCGCCAACGGCGCGCTCCACGGAGGAGGTGATCTGCTCCATGCCGATGCCGAGAGAGCCGGCCTTGCCGGGAATCAGGATCACGGCAGGGGTCAGGCGCTCTTTGTATTTCGCAACCTCGTCGGGCATCTGAGCGGCGAGCTGTTCGGTGAGATAGATGATGGCGTATTCCGGGTCCTTTGCCATGGTGTGCAGCTCCCGGCGGGCGTCCTCCACCGTTTCGGCGGTGATGACGTCCAGACCAAGCGCCTTAAAGCCCATAACACTTTCCCGGTCGCCCAAAACTGCGATCTTATACATAAGGTTCACGCAGCCTTTCCCGGATCACATCGGCACGAAGATCGGCCAGGCGACCCGTCATAATAATGCGGATGGCGGTGCTTTCGTTCTCCTTCGCCACCAGATAGGTGACCAGAGGCGACTCGCCAAAGGGCACATAGCGTGCCTTTGCCAGATAGGCGGTGAGGGTGTCGTCGCAAAGCTTCTCAAACTGGGTGAGATTGCCCTTGCCGGAAATGCATCCGGCGCCGACTTCCGCCACCTCGGCCAGAGGGCCGGAGGAGTAGAGATCGGCCACGGGGGCATCCTGTGCCATGCCGTGCAGCAGCTTGGCAGGGGGGATGTTGCCGCCCTCAAAGAGCACATTGCGGAGGAATTCCACATCCTTGCCCATGCGGAGGGTGCGGATCAGGCTTTTCAGGTTGGCAATGTCCACCATCAGGCGTACATAACCGATGAGAAAGTCGGAGCCGGTGCCTTCCGCCAGTTGAGCGATGTCCTCAAAGTAGGCACGGTCCAGCACAAAGTCGCTGAGCTGGGGATCACCGGTGGTGCCCAGCACCTCACGAGCCTGCAAAATAGCGGGAGCCAGCTTGCCGGGGAGATCCCGAAGAGAGGAGGAGCGAATTTCCTCGTCCAGCTTCTTGGGGTCCACACGGCCGGAGCTTACCAGCAGGTGCGTGGCGTCCACGCCTCGTGCCTCGGATTTTAAGAGTGCTTTTGCGTTGTTATAGTCATATTTGACACGAAACAGGTCAATCATGTTCCGGTCGGGAGCGAAGAGATAGAGGTCGTCAAAGGTGCGCTCCTGTGCCTTGGACAGCATTTCATTGATGCTGTCCACCGTGACGGTCTCCAGCTCGGGATACCCACACTCCTGAAGGACTTTTGCGGCGTCAGCCGCAGTCGGGGCGTCCAGCATCCGCTCCATTCTCTCCCGGGTCAGCAGGCTGCGTTCCAGCGCACGGATCCGGTTGGTGAGAAACAGATAATCGGTATCTTTGATTTTCGCCAAGGGTTTGTCCTCCTTTTCCACTGCGTTATGCAGATGGTGTGGATTACGGGAAGAGCAGTCGGCTGACTTCGCCGGCGGCTTCGGTGCGCTGCAGGTAAACCAGCGTTTCCAGAGCGCAGTCCATTTCCACGGCGCCGTCGCTCAGCAGCAGACCGCCCTGAATGGCAGCGGTGTCCGGGGACAGAGTGAACTTGCCCTCTTTGCCGGCGGCAGCGGCACGCTTGTTCGCCAGCTTAAGCACCTTCTGCCCCAGCGCGTCCCGATCCTTCGGGTTGAGCAGGATGGCCTCCGTGCCCTTGCCGGCCTGCACGGCCAGATCGGCGAGAAGAGAGATGTACTCCTCCTCGGGAAGGCTCAGCAGCTGTTTTACCGCCAGCTCGAAGGCCTGCTCGATCAGCTCCTGCTTGGCAGCGAGCGTCATCTTGCGGGCGTCCATCTGGGCGGCGGAATGAATGCACTGGACCCGCTCCTGTGCCAGAACCTTGCCGCGAGCCAGCTGGTCAGCGGCCTCACGGTCGGCTTTTGCGGCATATTTGGCGCGGATTTTGTCCGCATCCTGCTGAGCGTCAGCCAGAATGCGATCCACTTCCGCCTGAGTATCCGCCTGAATGCGGCGGGTGATGTTGTCAATGCCTTGCATCGTTGGGTCCTTCCTTTCTAATCAATTCTTGGAAAAGAGGGATTACTTGATGAACAGCAGCATCAGGAAGGAAGCCAGCAGGCAGAGGATGGCGTAGAACTCAACCATGATTGCCATGATGATGCCCTTGGACATTTCCTCGGGGCGCTTAGCAACCAGAGAAACACCGGCAGCGGCGCAGCGGCCCTGAGCGATAGCGGTGAAGTAGCCGCCGATAGCCATGGGCAGGCAGGCGAAGCAGTAGCCGATGCCCTGAGCCACGGTCAGCTCCATGGGGTTGCCGCCGATGACGCCCAGAGTGAACAGAGCGTAGAACCAGATAACCAGACCGTACAGGCCCTGCGTACCGGGCAGAATCTGCAGGATCAGGCAGGAAGAGAACTTGCTGGGGTCCTCGGAGATGACGCCGGCAGCGGCCTCACCAACGAGACCAACACCCTTGCCGGAGCCCAGACAGGCGAGAAGCACAGTGAAAGATGCGCCGATAATGGCAATGTAAAGACCGATGTTCATAATCAATTATCCTCCTCAGATTTGATGTCGACATATTTCGTGTCATATTGCAGGGGGCGGAAGGGAATACCGCCTTCCTTATAGAACTTGCTGAAATACTCCAGATACTGGAGACGAGCGGCGTGGACATAGGTGCCGATCAGGTTGATGCCGATGTTGAAGCCGTGGCCCACCACAAAGACCAGCACGAAAGCGATGATGCTTCCGGGCAGGGCACCGATGGTGTTGAACACCTGAGCGATGACGCTGGTAGCCAGCATCAGTGCCATCAGACGGGCGTAGCTCAGCACATCGGACAGCCAGCTGGTCACATCGTACAGGCTCTTGATGCCGCCGAAGAGCTTTTTTCCGAAGCCCTTGGCGTGACGGCCCTGAGTGGCGATCAGTGTCAGCACACCGATCAGCAGACCGATGGCGGTACCCTTTACGGCAAAGACGCCGATGCCGGCAAACAGAACCCACCAGGGGACAACATCCAGCATGGAGTCCAGACCGGCCTTGACGCCGTCACGGAAGCCCATATAAATGTGGATGCACTGGCCCATAATCAGGTGGACGCAGCCGATGGCGATGGACAGAACCAGAGCGGACATGGGGTCGCTGATGGGGTTGACTACGATGCCGCTGCAGAATTTGACCATCCAAGCCGGCATGACAGCCAGTCCGCCGGGGATAAAGGTCTGGTAGATGACCTCCAGAGCGTTTCCGAAGAAACCGCCCATGAAGATGCCGCAGATGGCGGTGGAGGCACCCAGCCAGATGCCCAGCTGGAACATCCGCCCCAGCGTCTTTTTCGGCTTGACGAACTTGGTGACCAGAATACAGATGGTCAGAATAATCAGACCGTAGGCCACATCGGCGAACATGAAGCCGAAGAAGAACACATACCAGAAGAAGTACAGCGGGTTGGGGTCAATGCCGTCATAGGCCGGCAGCGAGTACATCTCGGTGACCATGTTGATGCATTCCATCCACTTGGGGTTCTTCAGCAGAGTGGGAGGCGTTTCGCCCTCGGCGGGATCGGCGCTTTCCCATGCACATACATAATTGTTCAGCAGGATCGTCAGGTCCTCCACCCGGTCGGCGGGGAGCCAGCCCTCGGCGAAGAAGATGCGTCCGTCGGTGAGGAACCGCTCGGACACGGCCTCACGATTCAGCTCCTGATTGACCCGGTCGGAGGTGCGCTCCAGCAGAGCCATGTGCCCGCCGTTTGCGGCGATGCACTCCTCCTGCTCCTTGCGCTGGGATTCCAGTGCGTCCTTCTCCTTGCGGAGTCGGTCGATGTTTTCCTGTGCGGTACCGGTCAGGCCCTTGAAGCGGACCACGCCGAAGGAGAGGGGGCGAAGTGCGGAAATCACTTCATCGTGGACACTCTTGTGGACGATGAGCAGATAGTAGTTCTGCTCGGCATCCCCGGAGATCTGCGTCAGCTGCGCCAGATCCGTGACCTTGCTCATCGCATCTTCCAGCACGGACAAATTGGTGCCGGGAGGAGCCGTGCCCAGAACCAGCTCGGTCTGAGCGGTGGATTGCTGCTCCAGAGGGAGAGACAAATCCGCCCACGGCAGAAGAGAGGACAGACTGGCGTTCAGCTTGTTTTCTGCGGAGTAGATTCGGCTGATTTCCCGGGTGCAGTCGTTGACCGTGTTTGCAATGTCCATGGCCTGCGCCTTGACGGAGTCATCAAAGAAATCCGTCGAGGAAAGGGCCACACGCTTGCGGAACAGCCCCTTTTTCTTGGGGGCGTACTTTTTCAGCGTGGTCATTGCACTGCTCAGCGCAGCGGCTTCCGCCTTGCGCTCGGCAAACGAGGAACTGTCCCGGTGCACCAGCTGGGTCCAATCCGGATCCGCAGCCTTGTCGCCCGGCTCTGTGATCTCGACGCACCCCAGGTGAAGCAGGTCCTGCAGGAGCTGATCCTTCTGTTCCGAGAAACCGATCAGCCGAAGCCGCTTCATACGAACGATGCTCATTGGAGATTCACGACCCTTCTGACGATCAAGTCTGCGCTGGCCTTCAGCTGCTGCTGAGCGGCGCTGCGCATCGCATCACAGGCGCGAGCGGTCTCCGCCTGCGTCTGCTCAGCCTGCTTGGCCGCCTCACGCTCGGCGTCGGCGATCATCGCTTTGATCGCTTCGTCTGTTTCTGCACGACGCTGCTCCAGCAAAGCCTGACCTTCCTTTTCGGCGTCGGTCAACAGCTTCTTTGCACGGAGCAGAGCGTCAGATTTCTGTTCTGCACAGGTTTGCTCTGTGTCTGCAACTAGTTTTATAGCTTCCAGGGACATGATATCACCGCCTTTGATTCCATAGATTCTTTCCGGTAAAGGCTGCGCACAACACGGAATTTGCGAGAAAATCCGGGTCCTGCACATCGCAATCGAAGCGGATGGGCCTTTCCGGCCAAGTTAAGTACAGTGTACGCCTTTTCATTTCAAATTGCAACCATAAAATGCAAGGTATGCCATCGGATAGTGCATACCTATTTAATAACATACGAATTCGGAATTCGATTTCACAAAGAGAAAATAATTTAACCGGCGAAAGAAAATAAGGACAGAACAAAAGAGCGAAAGGATACATATTAAATATATCCTTGTGGAGAAAATATTGCGAAAACGGAAATAATTTGTTTGTGAAAACTGCAAAATGCTATTCATTTTGAAAATGAATAGCACAATATGCAGAAAACCTGCCGAAGACAGAAGAAAAAGATACCGTGTTCTGTTTTGGAGAAAGAAGGAAGGGAGAAGGGACGGATTCTGGGGGCGGAAAAAGAGAAAATCACCGTGATTGCGGTAAAGAAGTTAGAAAAGCAGAAAAAAGGGGAAAGCGATGAATGAGATGCAGAGTGACTATTTATGCAAGAGAAAGAATACAATCTTGCAAAACAGCGGAAATTGACATGGAAAAAGCCCGTCACCACAAGCGTGGTAACGGGCTTGCAAATACAGAATGAATTACATTCAGTCGTTGTCCTCTTCCAATGCGTGGCACAGGAGGGAAAGACCTCTGTGGATTTCCTGCGTTTCCTCGGGAGAGAGGTTTCTGAGAATCTGGGTAAACTGATCCACAGCGGTGTTTTTCAGCAGCTTGCACTTGCTCTGGAATTCGGGCGTTGTGGAAACATAGATCACCCGGCGGTCAGCATCGGAACGGGTGCGCTGGACCAGACCCAGCTTCTCCAGACGATCCACCACACCGGAAATGGTGCTGTTGGCGCTTCCTGCGGCGTCGGCCAGCTCACTGATGGGCATGGGGCCGTCGCTGTCCAGAATGGCCAGCACAATGGATTGAGGATAAGTCAGGTTGAGCTTACCATAGTAAAGTCGGAGCTTTTCGGAAAGCCGACGGCTCACCTGAAGATAATCATGCAAAATTTCAGTGGAAATACTCAAGGGATACAGCTCCTTCTATAAATAAACGAGAATTTGGTTTTTGCGTAGCCTAAGCATATCCACCAAAGGGGAGATAGTCAACCGTTGAGGAAGTAAATTCACATTTATTTAACATTGAAACGATTTTTGTTCAAAAACAATTCAAAAATACGATGGTTTCTTTCTGGCATCAGCCGGAGGGAATGAAAATTATTCTTGCATTTTCAGTGAGTGCGTGCTATGATAATTAGCGTATTTTAATATAATTTCGCCCCGTATGCGGGGTGATTCAAAGGAGACTCATCGTCATGGAAGCTTTCAAGGTTGTTCTGACTGTCATCGAAGTGCTCGCTGCCCTGTTCCTGATTGCGGTGGTCCTGCTCCAGACCGGTAAGAGTGCCGGTGTCGCCGGTGCTGTCGGCGGTGGTATGGACTCCTTCCTCTCCAAGAATAAGGCGAAGAGCTGGGATGCTAAGCTGGCTCGCTGCACCAAGTGGGTTGCCATCGTGTTCATGGTGCTGACCCTGGTTCTGGTCATGGTGCTCTAATCGAACAAACATGAAAATGCCCCCGATCCAAAGATCGGGGGCATTTTTTTGCTTCTTAGGCGGCGAACATTTCCTCCAGCTCCTGCCGAGCTTCCCGCTCGGTGTCGGCAGAGAACAGGAATTCGCCCTCTCTCGTAAACACTTCCACATGACCATATACCCAACGAATTTCCATTTCATTCGCCTCCTTTGTTTGTTGTATGTATTGTAGCAAGATGAAAGTCCGATAAAACGGACTTTCAAAAAGCGAGAACAGAATGTCAGGCAAGTGAGCAGACGGAGCAGCGCACAGCCGGGAGTACAATGCCCGGAACGGAATCGGGGAGAGCGGTTGCTGCATTAGAAAAAACCGGCAGACCGGGAAGAAGTTCCGATCTGCCGGCAGGTCTGCACGGGGCAGGGCGTGGGTCAGGACAGATATTCGCTGGGGTCGACCGGATGGTCGTCCAGCAGGACGGCGAAGTGGAGATAGGGCTGAGAGCCGGAACCGCCGCCCAGACAGGCCAGAGCGGCACCGCCGGTGACATTGTCCCCCTGAGCGAAATTGAGGGTGTCCGGGTTCAGATTGCCGTAGACCGTTTTCAGTCCGTCGGCGTGAATGAGGGTCAGAGTCGTGCCGGTGAAGGGATCGTCCTCAATGGAGAACACCGCGCCGTCAGCGGCGGCGCAGACATCGGTGCCCATAGGAGCGGCAATGTCCATGGCGTCGTGGGTGCGCCAGTCCCCCAGCAGCTCGTTGTAGGAAAGCTCGGTTTCGGAGAAGGCGGCAACCACTTCTCCCTCCAAGGGCCAAGACAAGGAAACTTCGGTGACCTCATCCACCGGGAGATTTACCTCTTGGGCCGGCTCCTCGGCTGCCGTAGGCTGGCTCTCCTCTGCAGGGGGCTCAGCGGCGGGTTCCTCCGCAGGCACTTCTTCCGCAGCAGGCTCCGCTTCTGCCACGGCCTCCTCCTCGGGGTCGGGCTCTGCGTCCAGATGAGGGACCGGCTGGGAAGCCGGCTCCTGTTTCGGAGCGTCAGGCACTTCCACCTTCACATTGGCGTCCACCGCCTCGGTGGGCAGGGCACCGGATACCGTGCGGTAAAGGAAAATACCGGATGCAGCGACGGTCATCAGACACACCGCCAGCACCATGTAAAACCCTTTTCCGGAGAGAAAGCGACCGCAGCGCTGAAAGAAGTCAGGTTTTTCATTCATAAATAACACCTCCAAAGCCAGTGTTGCCGGGAATGGTGGGAGATATACCCAAGTACACCGGGAAAAGACCGGCTTGTCCGGACAAAATTACAGCAGAGGAGCAAAAAGGTGAAGCTGGAGAGAAAAAAGCCGGCATGGCGGCGAAAACCGGGAGAGAAAGTGCTTCAATTTACAAAATGTTGTTGAAATCTTGCCCGGAAAATAGGATAATATATTAGTTATTCTATGAAGTGATTTCAAAGGGGGTATCGAGATGAAATCTCTGCTGTTGATCTACAATCCCAATGCAGGAAAACGAGCGATCGTGCATCAGCTGCATGAGGTGGTCTATCGTTTCACCGAAGAAGGTTATAAGGTGACGGTGCGCCCCACCATGAAGCGGGGTGACGCCACGCAGATTGCGGCGGAAGAAGGCCATTGCTATGACCGGGTGGTCTGCTGCGGCGGTGACGGCACATTGAATGAAGTGGTGACCGGCCTTCTGAGTTATCCGGAGCAGATGCCGGTTCTGGGTTATCTGCCGGCAGGCACGACCAACGATTTTTCCAAGACGCTGAATCTGTCGGCCAACCTGATGAAGGCCACGGAAACGGCCCTCCACGGAGAGCAGTTTGCCTGTGACATGGGAGATTTCAATGGGCGTACCTTTGTTTATGTGGCGGCCTTCGGTGCCTTTACCGAGGTGAGCTATGCCACGCCCCAGAACGCCAAAAATATGCTGGGGCATCTGGCCTATGTGATGCAGGGCATCAAGAGCCTGAGCCAGCTGAAGCCGGTTCGGGTCAAGGTGGAGTATGATGGTCATGTGATTGAGGATGAATTCATTCTGGGCATGGTCACGGACTCGATTTCCGTGGGTGGATTTCAGGGACTGAAGCGGGACAGTGTTTGCCTGGATGACGGACTGTTTGAGGTGATTCTGGTGCGGAACCCCTGTACTATGGAGGAATTCAGTACCATTTTGAATGCTCTGTTCACCAAGGAACCGGACGGAAATGTGATCGGCTTCCGGGCATCGGAAATCACCTTTACAGCGGAAGAGAAGCTTCCTTGGACGGTGGACGGCGAGTTCGGCGGAGATACCAAAGTGGCCCACATCACCAACCGGAAGCAGGCCATTGAAATTATGCGAGGATGAGACGATGATGCGAGATACCATTGCGGCCATTGCCACCGGCTCCGGACGGAGTGCCATCGGCATTGTCCGCCTGTCCGGTCCGGACTCCCTCAAGGGAGTGGAGCGGCTGTTCACCCCGGCGTCGGGGAAACCGCTGTCGGACTATCCCCCCTCCAGTTTGGTTTACGGTGTGCTGCGGGATGCGGAAGGACGGGTGATCGACCGCTGCCTTGCCACCTATTCGCTGGGTCCCCGAAGCTATACCGGCGAGGACACGGCGGAGCTGCAGTGCCACGGTTCCCCGGCGGTGCTGCACAGTGCGCTGGAAGCTCTGTTTTCTCTGGGCATCCGTCAGGCGGAGGCGGGCGAGTTTACCCGCCGTGCCTTTTTGAATGACCGGATGGATTTGACGCAGGCGGAGGCGGTTATTGACCTTATTGATGCAGAAACCGCTGCCGCCGCCCGATGCGCCGCCTCTCAGTTGGGCGGTTCCCTCCGGCGGAGAATTGAACATATTTATGATGAACTGGTCAATTTGATGGCACATTTTGATGTGGTTCTGGACTATTCCGACGAGGATCTGGACCCCTTCGACGAGAGTGAAATCACCGAATCGGTGGGCAAGGCAGCCAAGGAGCTGCAGCAGCTGGCGGCCACCTATCGCCGGGGCAGACGGCTCTATGACGGCGTACCCTGTGCCATTGTGGGCCGTCCCAACAGCGGCAAGTCCAGTCTGCTGAACGCCCTTCTGGGTTATGACCGAGCCATCGTGACGGATATTCCCGGCACCACCCGGGACACGGTGGAGGAAAAGGCAGAGGTGGGCGGCGTGCTGCTGCGCTTGATTGATACCGCCGGACTTCGGGACACGGAGGACACGGTGGAGCGCATCGGCGTGGAGCGTTCCCGTCAGGCGCTGGAGCGGGCCGAGCTTGCGCTGGTGCTGATTGACGGAGCTAAGGAGATCACACAGGAGGATCTCGATATTCTCCATCTGGCCCAGAATGTGCCCAATGTGATCGTCCTGTCCACCAAGGCGGACGAGCCGGACTTCACTTTGCCGGATTTGCCGCAGGCCATCGGATTTTCCTCGGTCACCGGTGAGGGCATGGAGCGGCTGGAGCGGGAAATCGCCGCACGCTTCCCGGAGGGGGGCGCAGACAGCGGAGAGATTCTCACTTCGCAGCGTCAGGCACAGGCCATTGCCCGGGCGGCAGAGTGCTTGCAGTCGGTATTTGACGCCATGGCAATGGGGATGACTCCGGATGCGGTGCTGTCCGATGTGGAGCTTGCCATGGATGCGCTGGGCGAAGTGATCGGCCGCAGTGTCAAGGAAGATGTCACACAGCGTATTTTTGACCGCTTTTGTGTGGGTAAATAAGGAAAAATCACTGGAAAGAGAGTATAAAAAACCATGATGAATGAAATTTTTCTGCTGAAGCTGGGCGAAATCGTCCTGAAGGGACTCAACCGCCACCGCTTTGAGGAGCGGCTGCAGGCCAATGTGAACCGCCGTCTGCATAAGTTCGGCCGGTTCCGTGTCTATACCCGTCAGTCCACTGTCTATGTGGAGCCGCTGGAAGAAACCTGCGACATGGACGGAGCATGGAAGGCGCTGCACACCGTGTTCGGCATTGCCGGCATGAGCCGTGCCAAGGCCTGCGAGAAGGACAAGGATGTGTTCTTTGAAACGGCCAAGAGCTACCTCCACGAGCAGCTGATGGCGGCAAAGTCCTTCAAGGTGGAGTCCAAGCGTGCGGACAAGAGCTTCCCCATGACCTCCATCCAGCTGAGTCAGTATGTGGGAGGTCTGCTGAGCGAGGCCTATCCCCATCTGAAGGTGGATGTCCATAACCCCGAGCTGATCGTTTATCTGGAAGTGCGTGATTTCAACGGATATGTCCACGGAAATCCCACTCCCGGCGCCGGCGGACTGCCGGTGGGCGTGGGCGGCAAGGGCGTGTGCCTGCTGTCCGGCGGCATCGACTCTCCCGTGGCAGCCTACATGATGGCAAAGCGTGGCCTTGCCATGGAAATGGTGCATTTCTTCAGCTATCCCTACACCTCTATGGAGGCCAAAGAAAAGGTGCTTCAGCTGGCCCGTGAGGTCACTCCTTACACTGGCAGAGTGACGGTGCATATCGTCCCCTTCACCAAGGTGCAGGAGGAGCTGCGCCGCAACTGCCCTGAGCCTCTGTTCACCATTGCTATGCGCCGCTTTATGATGCGTATTTCTCAGATGGTGGCTGAGAGCGTGGGTGCCGGCTGCCTGATTACCGGTGAGAGTCTGGGTCAGGTGGCAAGCCAGACCATGGAGGCCATGATGGTGACCCAGAGCGTCTGCACGCTGCCTATTTTCCGCCCGGTGGTGGGTATGGACAAGGAGGAGATCGTCCAGATCGCCCGTAAGATCGGCACCTTCGACACTTCCATCCTGCCCTATGAGGATTGCTGCACCGTGTTCACGCCCAGACACCCCAAGACCCGTCCCACGGTGGAGGAGCTTGTGGAGGCGGAGCAGAACTACGATTTTGACGCTTTGTGTCAGGAAGCCTTCAACGGAATTGAGTCCATTGCCATCCGAATCACCGATCCGGAGGATGCTCAGTAAGGAAGTTTTGGAAATAGCGCCGTGGATTGGGGGAAATGCCGAAAAAAATCGGGTCTGCCCCTTTACATTTAGCGGCGGTATGATATAATTTTCCTCGATTGCAAGTGTTTATTAATGTCCCGAGGAATGAACCGATTTGGTGTTGTCCGCGGGAGTATGGAGGTATATTCAAAATGCGTGTACAGCTGACCGAAACCGTCCTGCGTGATGCGAACCAGTCGTTGATCGCCACTCGCCTGCCCTATTCCACCTATGAGCCCATCCTGTCCAAGATGGACAAGGCCGGCTACTATTCTGTGGAGTGCTGGGGCGGCGCCACCTTTGATTCCTGCCTGCGCTATCTGGATGAAGATCCTTGGGAGCGTCTGCGTGGCCTGAGAAAGCACCTGCCCCACACCCGTCTGCAGATGCTGCTGCGTGGCCAGAACCTGCTGGGCTACAAGCACTATCCTGACTCCGTGGTGGAGAAGTTCGTGGAACTGTCCATCAAGAACGGCATCGATGTCATCCGTATCTTTGACGCACTGAATGACTTCCGTAACATTCAGACCGCTCTGGAGGCAACCAAGAAGTATGCCAACGACCGCACCGTGGCTTCCGGCTGCATTTCCTACACCCAGAGCCCCGTTCACACCGTGGAGAAGTATGTGGAGATGTGCAAGGAGCTGCAGCGCATGGGCTTCGACACCATCTGCCTGAAGGATATGGCCGGCACCATGAGCCCTCAGGAGGCTGACAGCCTCATCAAGGGCATCAAGGACGCCGTGGGCGATATGCCTCTGATCCTCCACACCCACTGCACCACCGGTATGGCTTACATGACCTACATGAAGGCCATTGACGCCGGCATCGATGTCATCGATACCGCTACCTCCTGCTTCTCCGGCGGCACCAGCCAGCCCGCTACCGAGACCATGTTCTATGCTCTGGATCAGCTGGGCATCGAGACTGGCCTGAACGAGAAGGTTCTGAAGGAGGTCAATGACTTCTTCAAGCCCGTCCGTGACGGCTATGTGAAGGACGGCACCCTGAACCCCAAGAGCCTGTACACCGACTCTCAGGCTCTGGTCTACAAGGTTCCCGGCGGTATGCTGTCCAACATGATCGCCAACCTGACCGAGCTGCACGCTATGGATAAGTTCGAGGACGCTCTGGTGGAAATCCCCAAGGTCCGTGCTGATCTGGGCTATCCTCCTCTGGTCACTCCTATGAGCCAGATGGTGGGCACTCAGGCCGCCATGAACTGCATCGTCGGCAAGTACAAGGCTGTCTCCAAGGAGATCAAGGCTTACTTCCGCGGCGAGTACGGTATTTCTCCCGCTCCCGTGAACCAGGAGCTGGCTGCTCAGATTCTGGGCGGCGAGCAGCCCATCGACTGCCGTGACATCGACTGCCAGCCCTCCACCATGTTTGAGGACGCTCGTGCAAAGCTGGGCGATCTGGCTCAGAGCGACGAGGATGTCATGAGCTATCTCTGCTTCCCCAACCAGGCAGAGGAGTATCTGAAGAAGCGCAAGGCTAAGGCTGAGGGCACTTGGGTCGATCCCGAGGCCGAAAAGACCGAGGTTCTTGGCACTCCCGGCGAGATGCCTGTCACCGCTCCCGTGGTCAACGGCAACTCCATCAGCTACACCGTTTCCTGCGAGGAAGTCAAGTAAGCTGAGTTTATCACAAATGTTGAGCACCCCCACCGTACTGCGGTGGGGGCGCTTTTTGTTTGTCAGTGCCGGCGGCATCTGGTACCATGAGGGCACGAGGTGATTTCAGTGCGCGTTTTCTACACTATTGTGTCCCTGTGGCTTGGATTTGTTTTTACCTTTGTCATGGTGTCCGGATGGGTAAACCAAGACCTGCTCTGCAAGATCGGTTCGTTCAGCGTTATTCCCCGGATCAGGCGGGCGTTGTCACCAAGTATCTCTCCACCGGAGCGTGGCTGGGTGCCATCTTCACCGCCTTGTCCGTGGCGGCAGAATTGGCGGGTCTTCCGGTGAAGAGCGAGCTTGCCGGTTTCTTCTATGGCTGCCTGATCCTCGTTTACATCCTGATTGTGCATCTGTGTGTCCGCCGCAGCATGAAATAAGAAACTAAAACCCCCACCGCAAGTGCGGTGAGGGTTCTTTTGCTTTGAATTCAGTTCAGTTCCCGCTTGCGGTAAAGCACGACCGACAACCACCAAGAGAGGGCGAACACGGCCAGTGCAGCCAGCAGCACCAGCGCCAGCAGCATCGCTGGAGTCAGGGGGATGGACAGGACAGCGGCGATTATGGTCATACCAAAATCGCTGGACAGCAGAAAGCTGACGGAAGCAAAGGCACCAATCAGGCAGAAATAGATCAGCCGCCCTTTTTCCATGCCGAAGCGGAAAGCAAAGGGAAAACAGATGGCGTTGGAGAACAAGGACAGAGCCAGCATAACCAGAGGGAAGAACAGCAGTTCACCCAGAGAAAAGGAGCCCAGACGAAGCTGGCGCACCAGCTGACAGAGGGTGATGAACACCGCGGCTCCGGCAATGCAGAGCAGATTCAGCAGATATTTCACCGACACCTGCTGCGCACGGGAGCAGGGCAGGAGGTCTGCATAGAGGTCCCAATGGGTGCGCTCATCGGTAGAGAGCACGGAGAGAGGGAGCAGGCTGACCAGCAGACAGGGGTAAAAGGTGAAAAAGGTGAACTCATCCGAAATGGCGGAGAGCAGACCAAAGGCAACAGCAAAGGCAAGCACCGCCCGACCCAAATGCCAAGTAATGTGCAGATCACGCATCAACAGACCTTTCATATTTAAACCGCCTCCTTAATCATGCAGACAAACAGCTCTTCCAGCGAGATGGGACTGAGTTGGTCTGGGTTGGGCACTTTGTCCCGCAGCACCACGGCCTCTGCGCCGTAGGGGGACTGGGTGGTGTGGACAATGGCCTCCGGGTCATACTCCTCCAGCTGCTGGGCAGAGCAGCGGAGAATGCGGTAGCGGTTCAGCAGTTCGTCCTTTTCCTCGCACAGCAGCAGAGTGCCCTTGTGGAGAAAGGCCACATAGTCGCAGAGTTTTTCCAGATCGCAGACAATGTGGGAGGAAATCAGGATGGAGTGGGAGGGGTCCCGGGTGAAGGCGTTCAGCAGCGAAACGACCTCGTCCCGAACCACCGGGTCCAGACCGTTGGTGGGCTCGTCCAGAAGCAGCAGCTTTGCCCCGTGGGACAGCGCCACAGCGATGTTCAGCTTTACCTTGGTGCCCCGAGAGAGGGTTTTGATGGGCTTTTTCTCCGGCACCCCAAGGGTGTGCAGCAGTTGGGTGAAGGTGTCCATCTCCCAGTGATGGTAGGTGTGGGAGAGGAAACGGGCAGCCTGCATGGCGTTCATGCAGTCGGGCAGACCTACTTCATCCAGCACTACGCCGATTTCGTCCTTTGCCAGCGGCAGCGCTTGGCTCTGATCCTGTCCCAGCAGGGTGATGGTGCCGCCGTCCTTGTGGATAAGGTCCAGAATCAGCTTGATGGTGGTGGATTTACCGGCTCCGTTTTCGCCAATGAGTCCCATAATGCAGCCACTGGGCAGCGTCAGGGTCAGGGCATGGAGCTGGAATCCGGGAAAAGATTTGGTCAGATGGTTGAGTTCCAATGCGTTCATAGTGGTTCCTCCATAGTGAGGCGGAGCATTTCCACCAGTTCCTCTGTGCCGAGTCCGCAGGCGGCAGCCAGCGGCAGAATCTGTTCAAAATGCTGTTCGATCTGCTTGAGCAGCTCCTCCCGCTGCAATTCTGCGTTTTTGGGCGCCACATAACAGCCCTTTCCCGGGACGGTGTAGAGATAACCGTCTTTTTCCAGTTCTTCGTAGGCTCGTTTTGTGGTGATGAAGCTGATGCGAAGGTCCTTTGCCAGTCCCCGGATCGAGGGGAGCAGCTGATTTTCCTGCAAGGTTCCGTTGAGGATCTGCTGCTTGATCTGGGTGTAGATCTGGTCATAGATCGGTGCTCCGCTTTTATTGTCGATAAAAAGCTGCATGGGTGGTTCCTCCAGTTAACTGTATATGCTGAGTATATACAGTAGATACAGTTTTGTCAAGAAAAAAAGAAGGAACCCGTTTCCTTGCGGAAGCGGGTTCCTTGTGATTTGAGAGAATCAGGTTTTTTTCTGAAAGACCGTACCGCAGTTGCGGCAGGTGATGGTAATTTTACCTTTGCCTCTGGGGACACGCAGGGTGGTGGAGCAGGAGGGGCACTTGAAATAGACATGATCCCGATCCTGAGCCTGGCTGCGCTTACGGTGGAACCAGTGAATGACCGGGCCGGCAACCTTCAGATAGGCCTCATTTTCCCGTCTGCGCCGGTCATAGTTGCGGCTCATCATGCGGAAAAGGGAGTAGAAGATGCAGACATAAGTGAGGGTGCTGAGAATCACGGATCCGGCATAGCTTCTGATGAACAGGTTCATCAGCCAAAGGATCCAAAACAGCACCAGCAGAAAGGTATTCAGTTGATCCGTACCGTATCGTCCATACATGAAACGGCTTAAGAAATTGCGAATCACAGCGATGCTCCGTTCTTGTTTTTTTATGTATTTCTATCTTAATACAGGAAAAGATGCCCGTCAATGAATGAAAAATGAACTTTGTGTAAATCTATTGCGTTTGGGCGGAAATTAACCTATACTGTAAGGAACACAGAAACGAGGAGGTCCTTACATGAATCGGGTAGATAAAGAAAACTATTATTTGGATATTGCCCAGAGCGTGATGAAGCGCTCCACCTGTCTGCGCCGAAACTACGGGGCCATCATTGTCCGCAATGACGAGATTTTGTCCACCGGCTACAACGGTGCGCCCAGAGGCAGAAAGAACTGCGTGGATTTGGGTCGCTGCACCCGGGAAGAGCTGCGTGTGCCCTCAGGACAGCGCTATGAGCTGTGCCGCAGTGTGCATGCGGAGGCCAACGCCATCATCTCTGCCGCCCGCCGGGACATTTTGGGAGGAACCCTTTATCTGGCCGGTCGGGATGCCAAGACCGGTGAGCTGCTTCACGACGCCACCTGCTGCTCTATGTGCCGCCGTCTGGTCATCAACGCCGGTATTGCCAAGGTGGTCATCCGCAACACGGAAACCGAGTATTCGGAAGTGGATGTGGAGGATTGGATTCGTGAAGACGACACCATCCCGGATGCGGAATAATGCTGCCCCAATGCGCCTCACCGAGTCTCGGTGGGGCGCCGTTTTTATGGCATAAAAATGGGAAAAAAGGCCATACTGTAAGGGCAGGAACCACCGCAGAAACAGTGGTACACGGGGATTTCGTCGAAGGATTCAGGAAAAAAATCCTTGTATGAAAAGCGGAATCCGTGTTATAATTCCAGTATCGTGCAAGGCAGATCGGCACCTTTTTGGAAAGGAACAGGCCGGTCTTCTGCGGTTACAACCCCTGCGACGGACGAACAGGCAGGGCGCTCAACGGGTGCGACAGCACGAAACCACCCGAGGATAATGCGTGAAACAAGGCTTTTTTTAGCAATGCGTTTCGCAGGGCAGCAGGCGAAGCAGGGTCTGCTGCGGCGAGAAGCGGAGGTAAGAAAAGGCTCTGTTGTGTTGCTCAAAAAGCAGCATTTGCCTGTTTTCGTCCATGTACATCTGTGTAATTTGTGATTTTCTAAGGAGATAATATTGTTATGGCAGAAAAATTGAAGATTATTTCTCTGGGCGGTTTGAATGAGATCGGCAAGAACCTCACCGTCTATGAGTATGGCGAGGACATCATCATCGTGGATGTGGGAATGGGTTTCCCGGACGATGATATGTACGGCGTGGATGTGGTCATTCCCGATGTGTCCTATCTGATTAAGAATCAGGACCGCATCCGGGGCATTTTCCTGACGCACGGCCATGAGGACCATATCGGCGCACTGCCCTATGTCCTGCGCAGCATCAACGCCCCCATCTATGCGACCCGCATGACCGCAGGTTTGGTGGAGCTGAAGCTGGAGGAGCATAAGCTGCTGGACAAGGTGAAGCTGATTACCTGTGAGGCCGGTGAAGTGATTCGGGCCGGCAAGTTCAGTGTGGAATTCATCCACATCAACCATTCCATTGCCGACGCCGTGGCCTTTGCCATCACCTGCCCTCTGGGTACGGTGGTGCATACCGGTGACTTCAAAATCGACCCCACCCCGGTGTCCGGCGCCATGATCGATCTGGCACGGCTGGGTGAGCTGGGCAACAAGGGCGTGCTGGCTATGCTGTGCGACTCCACCAATGTGGAGCGGCCCGGCTATACCAAGAGCGAGCGTGCCGTGGGCGACAGCTTTGATGCCCTGTTCAAGGGCTGTGAGGACCGCATCATCGTCACCACCTTTGCCTCCAATGTGGACCGCATCCAGCAGATCATCAATGTGGCCGCCCGTTATGGCCGCAAGGTGGCGGTCAGCGGACGCAGCATGGAAAACGCCCTGCGTGTGTCCACTCAGCTGGGTTACATGAAAATTCCTGAGGGCGTGGTGATCCCTCTGGAGCAGATTAAGAGCCTCCCCAAGAAGGAGGTCTGCATCATCACCACCGGCAGTCAGGGTGAGAGCGCATCCGCACTGACCCGAATTGCCTTCTCCACCCACCGTCAGATCGACATTCAGCCCGGCGACCGCATCATCCTCTCCGCCAGTGCCATTCCCGGCAACGAGAATTCCATCGGCGCCGTCATCAATGAGCTGTACCGCAAGGGTGCAGAGGTGGTCAACGAGCGTTCCGGTTCCCTCCATGTGTCCGGCCATGCCTGTCAGGAGGAGCTGAAGATCATTCACGCTCTGGTGAAGCCCAAGTTCTTCATCCCGGTCCACGGCGAACAGCGGCACCTGCGTGTCCACGCCAAGCTGGCACAGGAGATGGGTATGGACCCCAGAAACATCGTTGTCAGCGATGTGGGCAAGGTGATCGAGCTGACCGCCAAGTCCTGCCGCATCAACGGCACCGTGCCTTCCGGCAATGTGCTGGTGGACGGCTACGGCGTGGGCGATGTGGGCAGCGTGGTGCTGCGTGACCGCAAGCATCTGGCCGAGGACGGCATGATCGTTGTGGTGGTGTCCATGTCCGGCGAGGACGGCAGTGTGGTTTCCGGCCCGGATATTATCACCCGTGGCTTTGTCTATGTGAAGGAGAGCGAGCAGCTGATGGACGAACTGCGCAGCATTGCCTGCCAGGTGCTCTACGACTGCGAGTGCCGCCATATCATGGATTGGGCCACCATCAAGAGCTCCCTCAAGGGTGAGCTGTCCTCTTACCTCTATAAGAAGACCAAGCGGAATCCCATGATCCTGCCGGTCATTATGGAAGTGTAATTCAATCAAAACCAAAGCAGGCGATACCTCGGTATCGCCTGCTTTTTTTGTGCGCTCAAAGTGGAGAGTAAAATATAAAAGAATAAATGTAATATATAATTGACATAGAGGAAAATATATGATACTATGACTTTGCTGAGAGGAGGGGACGGCATGGCAAAGAATCTGGCGCTGAAGTTAGCCCGTACCAAAAAGGATCTGACACAAAAAGACCTTGCAGAGCGGATTGGTGTGTCCAGACAGACCATCAATGCGATTGAGAAGGGTGAATATAATCCCACCATTAAATTGTGCCTGAAAATTTGCTGGGTACTGGATGCCCGGTTGGATGAATTGTTCTGGGAGGATGAGAACGATGAAAAAATGTAAGAGCAGATTGGATGAGATGCAGGAGCAGAAGCTTCTGAAGGTTGAGCATAACGCCTGCTGGATTGGTTTTTTTGGACTATTTGTGGTGATTTATGGTCAGCTTGCGATCGGAAACAGAGGAATTCAGGCCATCGGCGGAGAATCTCTGATCTTACTTTTAATGGGAATTTACATTATGGTAGGCTGTGTCCGGAACGGTATTTGGGATCGCAATCTGAAGCCGAATTTCAAAACGAATCTCGTGGTCAGTCTGGTGGCCGGATTGGGATTTGGCGGCTTCTGGGGTGTGCTGAGCTATGTCCGATATCATGCTCTGGCCGGATCAGCAGCCACCTTTGTCTTCTGCTTTGTATTCGCATCGGTGGTGATTTTGCTGCTACTGACAGGACTGAGTGCCATCTATCGCCGCAGAAAGCACCGTATGGATGCTCAGGCGGACAAAGAAGAACAAATGTAAAAAACGCCGGGACACAAAGTGTCCCGGCGTTCTGATTTGGAAACAGAAAAACCGATGGCATCCGTCGTCCTGCGAATGAGAACGAAGGGAGCATCGGAGACGAAAAAACGGAGTGGAATTCCAGAAAAACTCATTTTAATTATAATGGCAATAAAATGAAAAGTCAAGGAAAAATAAAAAATCGGAACATTGTTGATAAAAATGAAAGAATAAAGGCATATTTCGTCGAAATGACGGTACTTTTTGCTGAAAATTAGCTGGACTTGAGCGGGGGATAGTGATAGAATACCAAAGGTTTAGAAAGAAGT
Organism: Oscillospiraceae bacterium; assembly: GCA_020025295.1. Taxonomy (GTDB): domain Bacteria; phylum Bacillota; class Clostridia; order Oscillospirales; family Oscillospiraceae; genus UMGS1766. The sequence goes on from JAHHSJ010000001.1 coordinate 64,063, forward strand.
ATGAGAAGGGAGAAACACAAATGAAAAAAGAACGCAAGCCTATCCCTCCGGAGGGAATCCGCAACGCCTTTCAGGAGCTGGGTGTGCCCAAGACCCTGATCCTCGGTCTCCAGCATATGTTCGCCATGTTCGGCGCAACCATTCTGGTGCCTATTCTGGTGGGCGGCTACTTCGGTATGGAGCATCCCCCCATTCAGGTCACTCTGTTTTTTGCCGGTGTCGGCACGCTGTTTTTCCATGTCTGCACCAAACTGAAGGTGCCCGCCTTCCTGGGCTCCTCCTTCGCCTTCCTCGGCGGCTTTGCCAGTGTGGCAAATCTGAATGAGGGCATCTACGCAAACATGGACAGCGTGGAAAAACTGCAGTACGCCTGCGGCGGTGTGGTTGTTTCCGGCCTGCTGTATCTGATTCTGGCCCTGGTCATGAAGGTGGTCGGCGTGAAGCGTGTCATCCGCTTCCTGCCTCCGGTGGTTACCGGCCCCATGATTATTCTGATTGGCCTGAGCCTCGCTCCTTCTGCTGTCAATAACGCATCCAAGAACTGGGTGCTGGCCGGCATTGCCCTGCTGATCATCGTGATCTGCAACATCTGGGGCAAGGGCATGGTCCGCATCATCCCCATCCTGCTGGGTGTGGTGATTACCTACCTGATCGCCATTGTGTTCCAGTTCGTGTTCGGCCTGACCAACCCCGATGGCTCTGCCATTCTGGACTTCACCGGCGCTGCCGCCTGTGCGTCCGAGGGCCTGCTGGGCTTCATCAACCTGCCCGAATTCAAGCTGGCTAAGTTCGATCTGACTGCCGTGTTCATCATGGCTCCCATCGCCATTGCTACCATGATGGAGCACATCGGCGACATCTCCTCCATCTCTGCAACGGTGGGTGAGAACTATGTGGAAAATCCCGGCCTGCAGCGCACTCTGGTGGGTGACGGTATCGCTACCGCACTGGCCGGTATGTTCGGCGGCCCTGCCAACACCACCTACGGTGAGAACACCGGCGTGCTGGAGCTGAGCAAGGTCTATGACCCCCGCGTCATCCGTCTGGCTGCGGTCTACGCCATCGTGCTGTCCTTCAGCCCCTTCGTGGCCCGCATCATCGGCTCCATCCCCAGCAGCATCATCGGCGGCGTGTCCTTCGTGCTCTACGGCATGATCTCCGCCATCGGTGTCCGTAATGTGGTGGAAAATCAGGTGGACTTCCGCAATAGCCGCAACCTGATTATTGCCGCTCTGATTCTGGTCACCGGTCTGGGCTTCACTCAGGGCATCACCTTCACCGTGGGCACCACCTCTGTCACCCTGACCTCTCTGGCTCTGGCTGCTCTGGTCGGCATCGCTGCCAACGCTCTGCTGCCCGGCAAGGACTACATCTTCCACGGCGACAACGAGGCCAAGCTGAAGACTACCTCCGAGACCATCCCCACCATCAACGAGTCCGATCTGGACGACTGATTGTCGGGACTGTAACCTGCATATAAAAGAAGCCAGCTCAGGCAACGCCTGAGTTGGCTTCTTCTTTTTTTATCCCAATTTGTGCCGACGGAGGAGAAACTCGGCAAGACCAAACAGAAGGCAGCCGCAGAAGTAACAGGCGATGTCCTTCCAGTCAAAGGTGGTGCCCAGCAGTACCCGGAGCAGCTTGTTTTGGATGTGGAGCCGGTCTGCGAGCCCCCAGAGCTGCAAGAATTCCACCGCTCCGCTGAAGCAGAACACATAGAGCCAAAGCGCCCGGGGACGGTTCGGCCAGATGCACCGCAGCAGACAGCAGAGCAGCACCGTGACCAGCAGATCCCCGAGGTAGGGCCGCACAAAGCGGTCATGGACAAACAGACCAATGAGAATTTCGCACGATAGCAACACCGCAAAACACAGCAGGTAGAACAGCCTTGAGTTTTGAGAGAAGGAAGGGCGGGATTTCGCTGCCATAGCACACAACTCCTTGTTCAAGAGTAGAAAAACAAGCAGAGGAAGGCTCCTCTGCTTGTTTTGTCCTGTTTGGGAAAGACTCAATACCGATTCACATTGCCGGAAATGAGCAGGGTGGGCAGCAGCCACAAGCTCAGGAACAGCAGCACATTGACCGGGGACAGAGAAGCGAAGGCACTCACGGCGGTCAGATAGTAGCCCATAGCCAGACCCACAAGGGAGGCGAGAATGGAGGAAATCAGGTTGAGCCGCACGGAAGAGCGGAGCTTGCGGCAGCCCACAATGGTTTCTGCGTAGGATTCCGCATTGTCCCGGCTGAGAAGTGCGGTGAGGACGGGGGAATGGACCTGATCCGGTTCGGTCAGCTCCATGCGGCGCTCCACCGGGGGATATTCCATCTTCTCCACGGGGATTTTCAGCTTCTGCCGCACCATGGAGGGATTCACATTGAAATCCCGGGGCACCAGAACGGGTACCAGATGAGTTTGCAGCAGGGAAAGCACCGCAGGACGGACGGAATTGGTTTTGGCGTAGTTCAGGGCAAAGATACCGCGAAGCGAACCGTCGATGGCGCAGAACACGGCGTTTTTGACCTTCAGATCCTGAGGCAGAGGCACATCCATCACGGTCATGAAGGAGGCAGAGCCTACCATGATATGCTCGCCGCGAATGACGCCGCTGAGTCCACCGGCCTCGTAGCAGCGGAACTCGTCCACTCGGCGGTAGAAGCCGCCCTGTGTGCGAACCAGACTGTCAAAGGGGTGGGACAGCGAGGAGCCGGAGGCACGGATGAGGCTGGCGGCACAGCCGACCAGCTTTTCCAGAGAAATCTCGCCGTAGACCTTGATGCCGTTGAACTGAATGGAACCGGCGGGGAACAGGTCGGTGTCGCTGATGAGCACGCCGCCGCTGCCGGCGGAGGCGTCCACACCGGGCCAGCCGGCCACGGCAGCGCCGCTGCGTTCCAGCCGACGGGTGAGCCGCAGCCAAGGCTGGGCAAAGCTCAAGAGAGCGGACAGGGGACTGGAGGCCATCAGAATGACCGAGAGGCTCCAGAGGAATCGCTCCGGCTTCTTTTGCACAATGCTGACCAGAATGGCACACAGCACTGCGGCAATCAAAATCACCGGGGCAAAGCGGCTTTGTATCAGCTCTGCCGTGCTGGGAGCCTGAATCTGAGCGCCGAAGCCCTCGGTTCCGCCTCGTTCCTTGGTGAAGGTGTCCCGGGCGTTCCAAAGCTCCGGGTCCTTGGTGACACGCTTGGGGTCCTGTGCCACCGATGCCTGACGGCAGGCACGCTGGTTGGCCAGCTTCCGGTCGAAGGCGCCCCAAGTCAGACAGAGCATCAGCAGGGATGCAGGCGTGCTGTAAGGCAGGGGGCCTTCCCGACCAATGAGGCAGTAGTAAAGTCCGTCCAGCAGGGTGACCAGTACCGCCACGCTGCCCAGCGTGTGGAGAGTGAACAGCTTCTTCTTTACAGAAGCCAGACCCATCCAAATGACATCCAGACTGAATACCAGAGCCCAGCCAGCCAGCCAAAGCTGGAGCATGGCGGTCAGCTGCAAATTGGACAGCAGCAGCTGGGGCAGGGGCAGCGGCAGAATGCCGTCCACCGCAAGGGTCATGTAGAGGTTGACCAGCGTCAGCAGCACGAGAATGGTGATGCGCTGGCTCATAAAGTTCATGCCGGTGAAGTAAATGCGGCTCATCTCCTGTACGGGGATGTCCGCCTCAGGACGGCGGGGCTTGCGGAGGAACCGGGGCGAGCGCCGGGGCTTCTCCGGAGGGGGATCGTCCTCCTCTTCGTCCGTGCCGGGAATGTACTTCTCCGCCATCTCCACATCTTCATTGGTGGATGCGGCCTGAGAGAACATATTGTCGGCAAACGCGTCGGCCTTAGCCTTCCAGCGGGCGAACCGGCTGGCGGTGGGAGATACTTCCTCCTCCTCGGGAGCGGCAGCCCGGTATTCCTCGTAGTTTTCCGGCTCCGGAGCCTTGCGGGAACGCACCTTTTTGGGGGTGTAGCCGTCGGGACGGCTTTCCTCTTCCTCGTCGTCAAAGAACTCCTCCGGCAGCTCGTCGGGGGGCTCTTCCCAAGCAGAAGGGCTGCTTGGCGGCTCATTGGAAGTCTCGGTACCGGGGAACAGGACCAGTTTTCCGATGCGTTTGGGCTTTTCTTCCGGGTCAGAAAGTACATCCGGCTGCGTTCTGTCGGAATCCCGAACCACTGGAGGCGGCGTCGGAGCCTGCTCCGGCTCGGGTTCCGGTTCCGGAGCTAACAGCTGGGAGAAGTCCGGTTCGGGCAGCGGTTCAAATTCATCCGCTTCCGACGGCGAATCTAAGGGGTCCGGTTCAGGGAGAGGGTCAGAAGGAGGCTCTTCTGCCGGAGGCGCCTTGGGCTCCGGCTTGGGGGCGGAAGGCTTTTGGTCGTAAATCTCTGCCATGATGTCCTCCAGCGACTCCTCCGAAGCAGTGACGCCGGAGAGCAGGTCGTTGAGGTCGTAGAGATCGTTATTCGTTTTTTTGCTGTTTCCAGCCATGTGGTAATCTCCTTCGATTTCAGTGCGGGGGGAAAATAAAATCAGGTTAGTTCATGCGCTGACGCACAGCTTCATAGAGCATGATGGCGGCAGCGGCGGAGGCGTTGAGGGAATCCAGTTCGCTCTTCATGGGAATGCTGACGGTGAAGTCGCACTCCTCGGTGACCAGACGGCTCATGCCGGAGCCTTCGCTGCCGATGACGATGGCGGCGGGGCCCTTCAGGTCGGCCTGATAGAGCGAGGTGGTGCCGTTCATAGCGGTGCCAAAGACCCAAACGCCCTCCTTCTTCAGCTCCTTGAGTAGAGAAGTGATGTTGGGGACACGGGCCACGGGAATGTGGCTGACAGCGCCTGCGCTGGTCTTAGCCACCACGGCGGTGAGTCCGGCAGAGCGGCGCTTGGGAATAATCACGCCGTGGGCGCCGGCGCAGCAGGCGGTACGGATGACTGCGCCCAGGTTGTGGGGATCGCTCAGCTCGTCGCAGACCACGATCAGCGGAGCCTCGCCCTTCTCCCGGGCGGCGGCCAGAATATCGTCCACACTGGCGTACTCCCGCACGGCACAGGCGGCGATGACGCCCTGATGGGCGTGGGTGACGCTCATGTGGTCCAGCTTGCGCTTGTCCGCATCCACGACCACGATGCCACGGGCACGGGCGGTGGAAGCGATATGACCCAGAGCGGCGTCGGTTTCGCCCTTGAGAATGTAAATTTTGTCAATCACAGTGCCGGTGCGCAGTGCCTCGGTCACAGCGTTGCGGCCCTCGATGATACCGTCAGCCTCAGCCTCGGGCATGGGGCGGCGGGACTTATAATCTGCCATAGTACGGCCTCCTAGTAGTGATAGCAATTCACTATGCAGTATAGCACAAAAAATCAGGGGAAGAAAGGGGTATCTTTTGAAGAAAAACGGAAGAAAGAACGGAATGCGATCGCCTTTCCTTTACAGAATGTTTACGGGTGTTTTCTTGTAAACGCAATGGTATTGTGCTATATTTGAACTAATATTCCTGAAGTGGGAGGATTGAATCCTTGAATAACAAAAACAATCAACGAAATGGAAAAGGCGGCGGACCGAAGAAGAATATCATGGGCATCTTCTCCATTGTTCTTTGGGCAGTCATTATTGTCGTCCTAATCAACTACTTCACCTCCAGTGCTGCGATGAGCGGACAGGTGGAGATCAAATTCAGTGAGCTTGTGAACCTGGTCGAAGAGGACAAGGTGGAAGAAGTCAAACTGGAGCAGGGAAAGTATACGATTTCTCTGAAGGAGGATGCCCAGAAGGGCTGGATGGAGGAATTCTACGGGGACAAATATCAGGAAGACCTGAAGATGCCCGCCATCTATACCGCCCCTCTGACCTACACGGATTTTCTGGTGCTGCTGCAAGAGCATGACGTGACCTACTACACCCCCTACCGCACCAACAGCTTTATGATGGATTTCCTGCTCACTTGGCTGCTGCCGATGGTGGGAACCTTGCTGCTGATGATGCTGCTGTTCCGCTTCCTGAGCAAGCGTATGGGCGGCGGCATGGGCATGGGCGTGGGCAATGTCGGCAAGGCCAACGCCAAGATGTATGTGGAAAAATCCACGGGAGTTACCTTCCGTGATGTGGCCGGACAGGATGAGGCCAAGGAATCCTTGGAGGAAATCATCGACTTCCTGCATAATCCCGGCAAGTACACCGCCATTGGCGCCAAGCTGCCCAAGGGTGCGCTGCTGGTGGGCTCTCCCGGTACCGGTAAGACCCTGCTGGCCAAGGCCGTTGCCGGTGAGGCAAAGGTGCCGTTCTTCTCGATTTCCGGCTCTGACTTTGTGGAAATGTTCGTCGGTGTGGGCGCAAGCCGTGTCCGTGACCTCTTTAAGGAAGCGGCAAAGATGGCTCCCTGCATCATCTTTATTGATGAGATCGATACCATTGGTAAAAAGCGTGATTCCGGCGGCATCGGCGGCAATGATGAGCGTGAGCAGACGCTGAACCAGCTGCTGGCCGAGCTGGACGGCTTTGACCCCACCAAGGGCGTCATCGTCCTTGGCGCAACCAACCGTCCCGAGGTTCTGGACAAGGCTCTGCTGCGTCCCGGTCGTTTTGACCGCCGCATTACGGTGGATCGTCCCAATCTGGCCGGTCGTCTGGCCACCTTGCAGGTGCATACCCGCAACATCCGCCTCTCCGAGGATGTGGATCTGAACAAGATTGCCGCCGCAACTGCGGGCTGCGTGGGTGCGGACCTTGCCAACTTGGTCAACGAGGCCGCTCTGCGTGCCGTCCGCATGGGACGCTTTGCCGTCAATCAGAATGACCTGCTGGTTTCCTTTGAAATGGTCATTGCCGGCGCCGAGAAGAAGGGCACCGTGCTGACCGAGAAGGAGAAGAAGCTGATCGCCTACCATGAGGTGGGTCACGCTCTGGTGGCAGCCCGTCAGAAGGGCACCGAGCCGGTCAGCAAGATCACCATTGTGCCCCATACGCAGGGCGCTCTGGGCTATACCATGCAGACGCCTGAGGAAGAAAAGTATCTGGAGGACAAGGAAGAGCTGCTGGCCGATATGCGTACCCTGCTGGGCGGCCGTGCCGCTGAGTGGACGGTGTTCCATACCATGACCACCGGCGCTTCCAACGATATTGAGCGTGCCACCGATCTGGCACGAAAGATGATTACCATGTTCGGCATGAGTGATCGCTTCGGCGTGATGGGCCTTGCCACCGTGCAGAACCGCTATCTGGACGGCACCGCCGGCATGAACTGCGCCGAGGCCACCTCCGCTCTGGTGGACGAGGAAGTCCGCACGCTGATGAATGACGCCTATCAGGATGCCATCCGCATTCTGGAGGAAAATCGGGAGATGCTGGATAAGATTGCAGCCTACCTGCTGGAGAAGGAGACCATCACCGGTCAGGAGATGATGGCTATTCTGGAGGGCAGAGACCCTGCTCTGTGCGACAACTACGGCGCAAATTCCAGCCGAAAGAGCCGCCTGTCCGGCGATGTGGAGCCTCCTGCCCGTGCCATTCACATGGTCAGCGAAGCCCCTGTCAACCCCAACTCCTACGATCAGGACCCTGCCGACGAGCAGCCGGAGGAGCCTTCTGAGGAGCAGCCTTCCGAGGATACCCCGGAAGAGAACGGTGAGGAATAATCCGAAAACAAACACGGCATGGCTCAGGCCATGCCGTGTTTTTCTGAAAAACCAAAGGCACAGCCCGTATTCGGGCTGTGCCTTGCTGCTTTTTTGGGGAAGTTACACCACAATGCCGCCATTGGGGGAAAGCACCTGACCGGTGATGAACTCAGAGCCATCAGCGCAGAGCCAGCGGACGCAGCGGGCCACCTCGTAGGAGGAGCCGATACGACCCAGAGGGGTTTCCTCGGCGAGCGCTTCAAAATCCTCGTCGGTGAGGTGGGCGTTCATGTCCGTGTCGATGACGCCGGGGGCGACGCAGTTGACCCGGATGTTGGACGGGCCGACCTCTTTGGCCAGCGCCTTGGTAAAGGCGATCACCGCACCCTTGGTGGCAGAGTAAGCCACTTCACAGCTGCCGCCCACCTGCCCCCACATGGAACTGAGGGTGACGATGGCGCCCTTCTTCTGCTGGAGGAAGTAGGGGAGTGCAGCCCGGACGGTGTAGAAGGTGCCGTCCACATTGACGGCAAAAACCCTGCGCCAGTCCTCGTCGCTGACATGGGTGATAACATCTTGGGGCAAAGCAACGCCGGCGCAGCAGATCAGTGCGTCAGGGGAGCCCAGCTGCTGAACCGAGGTGTCGATAAACTGCTGAACCTGTTCTGGGTCGGAAACATCCGCCCGGACGGCCAGCACGCTGAGGCCGCGCATAGACAGCTCCTTGCAAAGTGCCTGTGCCTGCTCTTCGGAGTTCTGATAGCAGAAAGCAATCTTCCACCCCTTAAAGGCGAATGCGCGGACGACTGCGGCGCCGATGCCGCGGCTGCCGCCGGTGATAAATACGGTACTCATGGATGGAAAACCTCCTGTCTGTTACCTTTGCCCCTGATACGGGGGCAAAGTGTTAGTTTGGGGTGTGAGGGAAAGCCCAGCTGGCGGCAAATGCCGGGCCGAGCGTCTCCGCTGGGTGTAAATCGGCCTGCCGAATACGGATTCGGTGCCGGGGCATGAAACCAGTCCCACGGCAGTAGGATAAAAGGGCAAAAGACCGATGCGTTGATTTTCCTCAGTATACCGTAGCGGCGGCAAGAATGCAAGAAATCTGCAAATTATGTGATACCAATGGTTTCTGAACGAAATGACAAAAAATCAATAGCTCATACCACATTTATTTGTGACTTTTATAAATATCCTCTTGTGTTTTGAAAAATCATGATGTATAATATGCACATTGATGGAAGAAAAACACAGGCTTTGCTTGTATAATTCGCCATGAACCAATATTAGTAAGGAGAGATCCAACATGAGTTATTCGGTACAGAACATTCGTAATGTCGCCCTTCTGGGCCACGGCGGTAACGGAAAGACTTCCCTCGTGGAAAGTATGCTGTATATGCTGGGAAAGATCGACCGTCTCGGTAAGACCGCAGACGGAAATACCGTTTGTGACTATGATGCCGAGGAAATTAAGCGTCAGATGACCGTTTCCACCTCGATCGCTCCTCTGGAGTATCATGGCTGCATGATGAATGTGCTGGACACCCCGGGTAACTTTGATTTTGCCGGTGAGGTGCAGGCTGCTCTCCGTGTGGCGGAGCTGGGCGTGATCGTCTGTGATGCCAAGAGCGGCTTGAGCGTGGGCACGGAGCGTGCATGGAAGTATCTGGATCAGTACAAGATGCCCCGTTTTATCTACATCTCTAAGGCCGACGAGGACAGCGGCGACTTTAACGGCGCATTTGCCACCCTGCGTGAGCATTTCGGTCGCTCCATCGCTCCGCTGCACATTCCTATCTGGGATGAGAACAAGCATGTCACTGGCATTGTGGATATTCTCAACAAGCGTGCATACGCCATCGACGAAAACGGCAAGCGGGTCGAAATTCCCGTGCCTGAAGATAAGGTGAGCGTGGTCGAGGAGCAGTACGAGGCTCTGATGGAGTCCGTGGCTGAGACCAGCGAAGCATTTATGGAAAAATTCTTCAGCGGTGAGAGCTTCACCTATGCTGAAGTGCTTCAGGGTCTGCGCACCGGTATTAAGGACGGCACTCTGGTGCCCGTGTTCTGCGGCAGCGCTATGACCGGTCTGGGCACCATCTCTCTGCTGGATGCCATTGCCGATCTGGGCCCCAACCCCATTGATGCACCCCATGAGATGGTGGTGGACGATGACGGGGAGCAGGAACCCTTCGCTGTGTCCCCCGGCGCAATGCCCGCCGCTCTGGTCTTTAAGACCACCGCAGACCAGTATGGCAAGTACTCCTTTGTCAAGGTTCTTTCCGGCACCCTGACTCCGGATATGCCCGTGCTGAATGTGACCACCGGCAACACCGAGAAGGTGGGCCGCCTGTACATCCTCCGTGGCAAGAAGGCCACCGAAGTGAAGTCCCTGACCTGCGGCGACATCGGTGCCATTGCCAAGATGGATAAGGTTCACACCGGTGATACCCTGTGCGATCCTCGCCATGTCATCAAGTTTGCGGGCATCCCCTTTGCTGAGCCCAACTACTCCAAGGCCATCTATCCCAAGACCCGTGGTCAGGAAGAGAAGGTGGCAGCCGGTCTGACCCGTCTGAATGACGAAGACCCCTCCTTCACCGTGACCAACAACGCCGAGACCCATCAGATGGTCATTACCGGCGCCGGTGACATCCAGTTGGATGTTCTGGTCAGCAAGCTGAAGAACCGCTTCGGTGTGGAAACCGAGCTGGAAGAGCCTCGTGTGGCCTATCGTGAGAAGATTCGCAAGACGGTGTCCAAGCAGGGCCGTCATAAGAAGCAGACCGGCGGCAGCGGCCAGTTCGGTGATGTTTGGATTCGTTTTGAGCCCTGCGACAGCGAAGAAATGGTCTTTGAGGAAGAAGTGTTCGGCGGCAGCGTGCCCAAGAACTATTTCCCCGCAGTCGAAAAGGGTCTGCGTGAGGCCTGCCGTCACGGTGTGCTGGCTGGCTATCCCGTGGTGAACCTGAAGGCCGTTCTCTATGATGGCTCCTACCATCCCGTGGACTCCTCTGAAATCGCCTTTAAGACCGCCGCACAGCTGGCTTATAAGGCTGCTCTGCCTGAGGCCAACCCCGTCATGATGGAGCCTGTGGGCGAGTTGAAGGTCATCGTGCCGGACGCCTACATGGGCGATGTCATCGGCGACCTGAATAAGCGCCGCGGCCGTGTGATGAACATGGACGCCACCGAAAATGGCGACCAGATCATTGAGGCTGAGGTGCCCATGGCTGAAATGATGAGCTATGCCATCGAACTGCGTGCCATGACCCAGAGCCGTGGCAGCTTCACCTTCCACTTTGCCCGCTATGAGGACTGCCCTCCTGCGGCACAGGCCAAGGCCATCGAGGTGGCTAAGGAGATGAAGGAAGAGTAAGCCGTTCTCTCTGAAAACAAAAGACAGCCGCCGGAGCCATCGTACTCCGGCGGCTTTGTTTCTTTTTGAAGCAATTCTTAACTAAGATTTTCATTGACCCGGATTTCACCCAGCCCTATAATAACAATAGGGATTCTGTCGCAAAAGGAGGGATTCCATTGACAGAGCTAGATGAGAACAAGGAACTGCAGACCGGGGAGGGCTCGGAGATCGAGCCGGAAGCCGAAGTGCAGGAAGAGAGTAAAACTGAAGCTGTGGAAACAGCTCCGACCAGAGTTAGAACCAGAGTACAGGAAGAGGAACCGGAGGAAAAGAAGCGGGTCTGGCTGATTGTGACGCTGGTGGCTGTGGTGCTGGTGCTGCTGGGCTTCCTTTATTATGTAGGAGCGACCCAGCATGCGGGACATTTCCCGGCGCATACCACCATCAATGGCATTGATGTCAGCGGTATGACTGCCCAGCGTGCCAAGAAGGAGCTTTCCGATCAGGTAGCCGACTATGCACTGACCATCCACGCCCGGGAAGGGAAAGAAATGACCATCACCGCAGAGGATGTGGAACTGGTCTATGTGGACAACGGTGAGGTGGATCAGCTGTTGGATCAGTATTCTCCCGCCATGTGGCTGTTCCAGATGTTCGGTGAGAAGGAACTGACGGCAGCGTCGGATACCGAGATGAACACCGAGCTTGCCGAGGAGAAAATCAAGGCGCTGGACTGCTTCTGGAACTATATTCCCATGGAAGAGGCCAAGGTGGCGGATAATGGCACCGGATTTGTGGTGCAGCCGGCCCAGCAGGGCACCCAGCTGGATGTCCACCGGGCGACGGCAGCGATTCGTACGGCACTGAAACAAGGCGCCACCGATTTGGATTTGGAGGAAGAGGACCTTTACATCAAGCCCAAGAATGATGTGGATATGTCCACGCTGGAGGAAACCGCCAAGCGGCTCAACGGCTATTTGCAGAGCAACCTGACGCTGGATTTCGGTGATGACCGCATTGTGACCATTGATGCCGGCGTGATTCGCACTTGGATTGCCGAAGACGCTGAGGGCAAGCTGGATTTGGACCGGACATTGGCCTTTGACTTTGTGAAAAAGAACATGGCCTATCAGTTTGATACCTTCGGATTGAAGCATACGGTTAAAATCCACAACGGCATGACCATCACCCTCTCGGAGGGCGACTATGGCTGGTGTCTGGCAAGAGATGCCACCACCGATGCCATTCTGGAGGCGGTCCGTGCCGGAAAGTCCGGCCCCATCGAGCCGCATTGGCTTTATAAGGGTATGCATCTGGGCAAGGACGATATCGGCGGCACCTATGTTGAAATCAGTATCTCCGAACAGATGATGTGGTGCTATAAGGACTACCAGTTGGTGGTGGAGACCCCCATTGTCACCGGTAATATTCGCAAAGAACACGGTACGCCCTACGGCAGCGTCTGGGCCATCGACGCCAAGAAGAAGGATGCGGTTCTGGGTACGATTGAGACCATGGGCTATGCCAGCCATGTCAAGTACTGGATGCCCTTCAACGGCAATGTGGGTATCCACGATGCAGATGGATGGCGGAATCAGTACGGCGGCGATATCTATCTGACCTCCGGCAGTCATGGCTGCATCAATACCCCCGAGGCTGCGGCAAAGCAGATTTATGAGACGGTGTCCATCGGCACAGCCGTGGTGGTCTATGACCTGAATGACCCTAATACCGTGATCGTGGAGAACCCCTGAGAAAAGGGAGTCATCCCGGTGACCTATGAGATGGATTCGATGCAAAGAGACCGCTTGCCCATCGGCAGAACCCTCGGGGTGCTCGCAGGAAGGAAGCAGCATCGGAGTACATCCGTAAGAATGTGTTTATAAAAAGGACGGCATAGTCTCAATAGGGGACTGTGCCGTTCTTTTCCAATTAGTTCTGCAAAGAGTGTGCCGGAGAAGTAGAAACGGAGTGTGTCGAACTACGACACACTCCGTTTTCCGGTTCCGTATTTCCCGAGCATCCTGCTCGGCGGCACCCGTTGTACTCCGGGCGTTTTCGCTCAACTCCATCGGATTTCGGTGTTTGCACAGACTGGGTGGATATGATAGAATAACCCCAAGCAGAAAAAGGAGGTGCAGCCGTGATTCGGGAAGAGATCATCGGCAGCGTGACGCTGCTTCAATCCCAAGAGGAATTTCGGCTCACCCGGGATGCACTGGCACTGAGCGGCTTTGTTACGCTCCACAACCGGGATCGGGTCTGTGATCTGGGCTGCGGTGTGGGCAATGTGCTGCTGCCGCTGGCTAATCGGGCGGCAGAACTGACGCTGGACGGGGTGGAACTTCGTCCGACGGCGGCAGAGCTGTGCCGGGAAGGGCTGCGCCGCAGTGGACTGACCGGTTGCATCGTGACCGGGGACCTCAATGACCGGCATTCGGAGCTGCCTTGGGGCAGATACGATGTGGTGGTGGCCAATCCCCCGTACTTTCCCCAAAATTCCGGCGCCGTTTCCCCAAAAGAGGGCCGAGCGGCGGCACGCACGCAGGACACCTACACCCTGACCGCCGCCTGTCATGCGGCGTGGCGGCTGTGCCGCACCGGAGGGCGGTTTGCCCTGTGTCTGCGTCCGGAGCGGTTGGGAGAGCTGTTTGCCGCACTGGTGAATACGGACATGGAGCCTAAGCGGCTGCAGCTGATTCAGACCGCAATGGATCGGGAGCCGAATCTGGCTTTGGTGGAAGCGGTCAAGGGCGGAAAGCCGGGGCTGAAGGTGCTGCCCACGAAGATAGAAAGGTGACAGGATATGGCAGGAATTTTGTATCTGGTTCCCACGCCCATCGGCAATTTGGGCGATCTGAGCCAGCGAATCATTGATACATTAAATGAGGTGGACTTCATTGCTGCGGAGGATACCCGCATTTCTCTGAAGATTTTGAACCATCTGGGGCTGAAAAAGCCCATGGTGAGTTACTATCGCCACAACACCGAGAGCAGCGGCCCTCAGATTCTGGCCCGGCTGCTGGGCGGAGAAAGCTGTGCGCTGGTCACCGACGCCGGTACCCCTGCCATCAGCGACCCCGGTGAGGAGCTGGTGGCTCAGTGCGCCGAAGCCGGCGTGCAGGTCTGCGCCATTCCCGGCCCCTGTGCGCTGATTACCGCATTGGCGTCCTCCGGTCTGCCCACCGGGCGGTTCACCTTTGAGGGCTTTTTGGCGATGAATAAGAAGAATCGTGCCGCCCACCTGAAGGAACTGCAAGGGGAGCGGCGCACCATGATTTTCTATGAAGCCCCCCATAAGCTCTGTGCGACGCTGGAGGATATGCGAAAGGCCTTCGGCGGAGAGCGGCGGATTTCCCTCTGTCGGGAGCTGAGCAAGCTTCATGAGGAAATTTTCCGTACCACGCTGGACGGAGCGGTGGAACGCTATGCCCAGCAGCCCCCCAAGGGCGAGTTCGTTCTGGTGCTGGAGGGCGCTCCCGAAGAGGAGGAAGAGGAGCTCACACTGGAAGAAGGAATTTGCCGGGTGTTGGAGCTGAGAGAAAAGGGCCTTTCTATGAAGGACGCTGCCCGCCAAATTGCAGCAGAAACGGGAATGAGCAAGAATGAATTGTACGCCGGAGCCACACAAAAGGGGAAAGGCTGACGGCGAAAAGATTACATTTTGTATAATTAAAAGCGAAAATTGATTTATTTCAATCAAAATGTGAATAAAATAACAAACTACGGGGAAGGATTTGGAATCCTTCCCCGTAGTTTCACTTTGCAAACTTATTCTTCGGCGTCCTGAAGCTCCTTCAGGCATTTGGTGCAGATGTTTTTGCCCTTAAAGTCAATGACTTTTTTGGAGTCACCGCAGAAAATACAGGAAGCCTGATACTTTTTCAGAATAATAGAGGAGCCTTCCACATAGATCTCCAAGGCGTCCTTTTCGGCAATGTCCAGCGTTCTGCGCAACTCAATGGGGAGCACGATACGGCCGAGTTCGTCCACCTTACGGACGATTCCGGTAGCTTTTACCTTCATCTATCAACCCTCCTATGGGACGGACATCAAAAATGTCACCCACATTTTATGATTCTATTATAACAAAATGTATATTTATGTCAATTATTATCGAACAGAAAACAAGGAAAAACAAGAATTTACCTCGCACTTTTTTCGTATAATTTCCTACAAATGAAAAATACAGGGTGAGGTGGCTGGATTTATGTCGCTGTTTTTTCTTGTTGGAGTGGTTTCTGCGGTGCTGTTTGCGTGGACCGGGGGAACCGAGGCGGCGCTGACCGGGGCAGTGAGTCAAGGGGCCGGGTCGGCGGTAGAGCTGTGCATATCGATGGCCGGGATGCTCTGCCTTTGGTGCGGTGTGCTCAAGGTGATGGAGGAGAGCGGCGTCACGATGGGACTTCGTCGGCTGCTGCGTCCGGTTCTGAAAAAGCTGTACCCCGACTTTGCCGATGACCCGGAGGTGATGGACGGCGTGAGCGCCAATCTGGCAGCCAATTTGATGGGTGTGGGCAATGCAGCCACGCCCTTTGGCATTTCCGCTGCCCGAGGCATGGCTCGGCGGTACGGCGGAAGAGCCGGAGACGGGCTTTGCACGCTGGTGGTGTGCAATACGGCGTCCATCCAGCTGCTGCCCACCACTGTGGCCGCCATTCGTGCCGGAGCCGGGTGTGCATCTCCCTTGGATCTTCTCCCGGCAGTGTGGATCACCTCTGCCGGAGCGCTGGCGGTGGGTCTGCTTACGGCAAAACTGCTGCGCCGGGTGTGGCCATGAAACTGCTGATTCCCCTGCTGCTGGCAGGGACGGCCCTTTGGGGCACGCTCCGGGGCGTGGATGTCTGGAACGCCATGGCGGAGGGAGCCAAGGAAGGGCTTGCGGTGCTGCTCCGAATCTTCCCGTATTTGGTGGGACTGATGACCGTGATCGCCATGCTGAGGGCCTCCGGTGCTTTGGAGGGGATGGAGCGGCTGCTCGCCCCGGCGCTGGAGTGGATGGGACTTCCGGTGGAGACCCTGCCCCTGATGCTCACGCGTCCCTTCAGCGGCAGCGGTGCGCTGGGGGTTGGTGCAGAGCTGATTGAAACCTACGGTCCGGATTCCGCCATTGGACGGACGGCGGCGGTGATGCTGGGAAGTACGGAGACAACTTTTTATACGGTGGCGGTGTACTTTGGTGCGGTCGGTGTCAAGGACAGCCGCTATGCCATCCCGGCGGCGCTGGCGGCCGATTTCACCGGCTTTCTGCTGTCCAGCTGGACGGTGAAGCTGCTGTTTTAAGAGGGAACGCCCCGGAGCCGACGGCTCCGGGGCGTTTTGATGTCCGGTGCACAGATATTTTTCATACACGAAGAAAAAGCAGGGGTGAGTGGCGGCAGAGTCCCTGCTTTTTGTGCTGTGGCAGGGAATATCCGGGGAAAAAGGCGTAAATTTCGGGGTAAATTTGGATGCCCCCTTGCAAAAGAGCGACTTTTGGTATAGAATTATAGAAACTTGGCGTGGTATTTGCACGCCCCTTTTTTGCCGGTTCTGCCGGTAACCAATCTATATTTCATTCATGGAGGAATTTGATTATGATTACTGCCGGTGATTTTCGTAACGGCAAGACCTTCGAGTACGAAGGCAAACTGATGATGGTTGTGGAGTTCCAGCATGTTAAGCCCGGTAAGGGCGCTGCCTTCGTCCGTACTAAGATGAAGAACATCGTGACTGGCGCTGTGACCGAGACTTCTTTCAACCCCACCGCAAAGTTTGAGGAAGCCTTTATCGACCGCACTGAGACCACTTACAGCTACAACGATGGCGACCTGTACTACTTCATGGACAACGAGACCTTCGAGATGACTCCCGTGGCCGTGGGCGATCTGCCGGACAACTTCAAGTTCGTCAAGGAAAACGATCCCTGCAAGCTGCTGGCTTACAAGGGCAAGGTGTTCTCCGTTGAAATCCCCAACTTCGTCGAGCTGGAAGTGACCGAGACCGAGCCCGGTGTCCGTGGCGATACCGCTACCAATGTGACCAAGCCTGCTACGGTTGAGACCGGCGCTGAGATCAAGGTGCCCATCTTCATCAATGCCGGCGAGCGCATCCAGATTGACACCCGTACCGGCGAGTACATGGGCCGCGCTAAGTAAGGATTATTGATCCCTTTGTTTTTCCGAAAGGAGGAGTTACGAAATGACTCTGTCTGAGAAAGTTGCATATCTGAAGGGTGTTGCTGCCGGAAGCGGCTTTGCCCCCGAAAAGTCCCCCGAAGGCAAGCTGATCTCCATTATGATGGACATTCTGGAGCACATGGCCCTTAATGCGGAGGACAATGATGATTCTATCCAGGCTCTGGCCGATCAGCTGGACGATGTGAGCGATAGCCTCGCTATGGTCGAGGACTATGTTTACAGCGAAGATTTTGACTTCGACGAGGATGACGACGAGGACGAGGATGTGGATGACGCAGAGGAGGCTCTGGCCGCTCTGGAGGAGGATGGCTTCTTCGAGCTGGAGTGCCCCAACTGTGAGGACATTCTGATGGTGGATAAGAGCGTTTTGGACGCCGGCACCATCACCTGCCCCGGCTGTGGTCAGGAGTTTGAAATCGAAATCGGCGTGGAAGATGTCGAGGACGACGAGAACGAGGAGTAATTCCTTCCCGATCTGAGCAACCTAGCCCCGAAGCACATTTGTGCTTCGGGGCTTTCTGCTTGTCCGGCGTTGCAAAATCGCCGGAAGTCCAGTATAATACCCACCAGAAAGGGGGAGAAAGTATGTCAGATCAGTTTTCCAGACTGCGGCTGCAAATCGGTGTAGAGCCGCTGGAGCGGCTGAGAAGCGCCCATGTGGCGGTGTTCGGTATCGGCGGCGTGGGCGGACATTGCGTGGAAGCGCTGGCCCGCAGCGGAATCGGGGCCATCGACCTGATTGATAACGATACCGTGAGCCTCACCAACCTGAATCGGCAGCTGATTGCCCTGCACAGCACCGTGGGCCGGGCCAAGGTGGATGTGATGGCTGAGCGCATTGCGGACATCAATCCGGAGTGCGTGGTGCGTACTTATCAGACATTCTACCTGCCAGAAACGGCAGATCAGTTCGCCTTGGAGGAGTATGACTATGTGATCGACTGCATCGACACGGTCACCGCCAAGCTGGACCTTGTGGAGCGGTGTCACCGGCTGGGGACGCCCATCATTTGCTCGATGGGAACTGCCAATAAACTGGACCCCACCAAGTTTGTCGTCACAGACATCAGTAAGACCTCTATGTGCCCTCTGGCACGAGTTTTACGGAAAGAACTGCGCAGCCGTGGCATCCAGCACTTGAAGGTAGTTTACTCCACTGAGCAGGCATTAAAGCCGCATACGGAGCTGCCCTCCAGCAATTCCTTTGTGCCCGGAGCGGCGGGATTGATTCTGGCCGGGGAGGTCATTCGGAATCTGGCGGGAATCACCCTATAAAAACGATAAAAAACAACGACCTGCGTGCGGATAAATCGCAGGTCGTTGTTTTCGTCTTGGAGGCTCATCGCACCTTCTGCTGAAGCTGAAGACGGTCGGCTATCATTGCAATAAATTCACTGTTGGTGGGCTTACCCTTGGCGGAGTTGACGGTGTAGCCAAAGTAACGCTGAAGCGTTTCCAAATCACCACGGTCCCATGCGACTTCGATGGCGTGACGGATGGCACGCTCGACACGGCTTGCGGTGGTGCCAAAGCGCTTTGCTACTTCGGGATACAGCACCTTGGTGACGGCGTTGATGACATCGATGTCCTCCACAGCAATGAGGATGGCCTCACGGAGGTACTGGTAGCCCTTGATGTGAGCAGGAACACCGATTTCGTGGATGATGGAAGTAATGAGAGTTTCCAGATTTTGCTGGGGAGCACCAGAGGTAAAGATGTCAGAGGTCAGCAGGCGGATGCGCTCACAGACACTTTCCAGACGGCAAGGCTTGGTGAGGAAGAAATCCGCCCCCAGTGCAGCGGCCTGATTGACCACATTGCCACGGGTGAAACCGGAAAGGACGAGGATTGCTGGAACATGGGAGCATTCGATGGAAATCTGACTCAATAGCTGAAGTCCATCCGTGTCGTTCAAAACCAGATCGGTTACTAGCACATCTGCAATGCCAGACTTAACAAGTTCCAGAGCTTCATCGCCACTGCTGACAGCGGCGACGACTTCCAGATCAGATTCCTTGTTAATCGCGTCAGTCAGCAGGCTGCGGAATTCTTCGTCCGCGTCTGCCAGTAAAATCGTCGTCATGTTTACTTGACTCCTTTTTGTGAATTTGAGCAAAAAAGTTTTAAATCTGATTTGTTCTTTGCTGTATCACTAATTTAACAGATAATACGGTATAAATCAATCTAATAAAGTCGAATTCTCAACCTTTTTGTTGACTACATTCGACAAAATTCGATAAAAAACGCTCCAAACACAGCAAAATGCTATTTCCAAGTTTTCCGGGAAATAAAAGTTACCAAAGAAAATGAAAATCAGCAAAAGAACGATAGATTGAAATTAAAAGGTTCTAAAAATCAAACTTTTTGCTATCATAGAATAAGAGAAGAAAATAGCACAGAAAAACCGGAAAATGCCATCGAGCAGAAGGGGTGGTTCAGGGCAAGTTTGTTATACAATCGGGGGCAGATGCGCGCTTTACAAGGAGAATTGCAATTGGGAGTATCCGGGTACAGTTGGGAGCTATTCCGACAAAATTCCAGAAAATAGAAGTTGTAAAAAACAACAAAAGAGAGGTGCTGTCAGAGAGGCAGGAAGATAAAATCTAAAGGGAGCGGCGGAAGAAAGTTTGCCCGCTTGCGGCTTTCCTGTGTGGCTGTGCAGATGGTCACCCTCGAATTATTGGCCCCTTAGCTGGCGGCTATACGCCGCCATCCTTCTAGGAATACAAGCGGCTGGATTTTGCCTGAAAGTCCCTGTGTGAGGGCTGTGAGTCTGCTGAATCAGCCACAGGGGTTCGTGGAAAAAGGAGAAAACAGGTCCGGGCAAGATAAAAGAAAATCACCCATACCGGCAGACGCGGCATGGGTGATGGAATAAAAAAAGGATGCTGATGCAAACATCAGCATCCTTTCAAATTGGGTTTTGTGTAATACCGAATTAGCCAAACAGAGCCATCAGAACACCAGCAGCGATGGCGCTGCCGATAACGCCGGCCACGTTGGGGCCCATAGCGTGCATCAGCAGGAAGTTGCTGGGGTTGGCCTTCTGACCTTCCACCTGAGAAACACGGGCAGCCATAGGCACGGCGGAAACGCCGGCGGAGCCGATCAGGGGGTTGATCTTTTCCTTCAGGAACAGGTTCATGAACTTGGCAAGCAGCACGCCGCCGGCGGTGCCGAAGCCGAAAGCAACCACACCCATCAGCATGATGAGCAGAGTCTGAACGCTCAGGAAGGTCTTGGCGGTAGCGGTGCAGCCGACAGACAGACCCAGGAAGATGGTGACGATGTTCATCAGCTCGTTCTGGGCGGTCTTGCTCAGGCGATCCACCACGCCGGTCTCACGGAACAGGACGCCCAGCATCAGGCAGGCCACCAGGGGAGCTGCGGAGGGCACCAGCAGGGAGACGAAAATGGTGATTACGATGGGGAAGAGGATCTTCTCGGTACGGCTCACCTGACGCAGAGGCTTCATGACGATCTCACGCTCAGCCTTGGTGGTCAGTGCACGCATGATGGGGGGCTGGATCACGGGAACCAGAGCCATGTAGGAGTAAGCGGCAACGGCGATGGGGCCGAGCAGCTCGGGAGCCAGACGAGTGGTGACGAAGATGGCGGTAGGACCGTCAGCACCACCGATGATACCGATGGAACCGGCCTGAGCGTCGGTGAAGAAACCGGACAGGCGGCAGCCGGCGAAGGTCATGAAGATGCCCAGCTGAGCAGCAGCGCCCAGCAGCAGGCTCTTGGGGTTAGCGATCAGGGGACCGAAGTCGGTCATGCAGCCAACGCCCAGGAAGATCAAGCAGGGATAGATGCCCAGCTTAACGCCCAGATACAGGTAGTCGATCAGGCCGGGAGCGATGGACTTGCCGACCAAAGCGCTGAAGCTGGCCTGCAGTTCGGGGGTGATGCCTTCCAGAGAGTTGACAAACTCCTGGGTGACCGGCGCACCGCCGAAGAGATCCCAGTGGACATGGCCGCCGGCGAACAGGATTTCGTTGAACATTCCTGCGCCGGGCAGGTTGGTGATCAACATACCGAAAGCAATGGGGAGCAGCAGCAGAGGCTCGAACTTCTTAACGATAGCCAGATACATCAGGACGCAGGAAATCGCCATCATGACGAGGCATTTCCAGTTGCCGTCCTGAGCAAACTGGGAGAAGCCGGTCTGCTGCAGGAAATTAGCAATAGCAGTCATGAAAATCCCTCCGATCCAATTACTGGATCACGCACAGCAGGGTGCCGGGTTCCACAGAGGCGCCCTTGGCAGCGCCGACGGAAGCGACGGTGCCGTCGCAGGGAGCGAGAACTTCGTTCTCCATCTTCATAGCTTCCAGAACGAAGAGCAGGTCACCCTTCTTGACGGACTGGCCGTTGGAAACATTGACGCTCAGCACGGTGCCGGGCAGGGGGGAAGCAACCTGAGTGCCACCAGCGGGAGCGGCAGCGGCGGGAGCAGCAGGAGCAGGAGCTGCAGCAGGAGCAGGAGCAGCGGCGGGAGTCACATCAGTCTCCAGAGTGACTTCGTAAACGGAGCCGTTAACGGTAACTTTGTAATGCTTGGTCATGTTTGTTCTCTCCAATCTCTTTACACTTTTTTGATGGCGGTAATCCTGACATTGCTGAAGCTGACGCCCAGATCTTCTGCAATGGCAGCGGTAATGGCAGCCATGAGCTGAGGATCCTGCTGGGGAGCAGCAGCGACAGGTGCAGGTGCGGCAGCAGCGGTAGCTGCGGGCACATCTGCCTTCTTTTCCATTGCACGCACGATGGTGCTCATCAGGGTGGCCAGCAGCACGATCGTAATCAGGCTGAGGAACACGGTGATGATACCAAAGGCGCAAACGAAGGGAATACTGTACATTTGCGACCTCCTTCTACTCTTATCGCCTGTTTTCCGGGGATTCGGAAAAATCGGCGTAATAGACAACAATACTTGGCTCGAAGGCCATACAAGCATGATTATAAACGAAAGGTTCACACAATGCAATCCAAAAAATGAACGGAATTGAAGAAAAATTGCCCACCTCCTTTTGGGAGGTGGGCAATTGCGGTTAGTGATTGGCGTAATAGTTGATGAGACAGCCGGACAAAATGATGTCACGCTCCTCATCGGACATACCGGGAAGCTCCAGCTGGATGGAGGATTCCACACCCTGCTGGATGAGGGTTGCTTCAAACTTTTCAGCACCGGAAGCCACGGCAGAACGGATATTTTTCAAAATAACCACATCTCCGGGCTGGATATTGCGGCTTTCCAAATCCTTTGCGATGAAGGGGAGCATACCCCAGTTCACCACATTGGAGCGGTAGCGCTTGGTGGCGTATTCCAGAGCAATGTTGGCGCAGCCGCCCAGCACACGCTGGCAGGATGCGGCCTGCTCACGGGCGGAGCCGTCACCGGGACGAAGCGCCATGACCAGAGAGCCGAGACCGGTGGTTGCCGGATCGAAGCCATGAAGAGCCTCAGTGACGGCCTCATCCACATCGCCGCTGCGGCGCTTCAGCTCCAGTGCCTTGATCTCCTTGGCTCTGCCCACATAGGCCGGGTCCTTGCGGCTGAGGGTAAACTCGGCCAGACCCAGGGGGTTGGAGCGGTAGGAGGAGGTTTCACCGGAGGGAATCAGCTCGTCGGTGGTGGTCACGCTGTCGTAGATGGCGGAGCAGGCGGTCAGCACCAGATTTTCCGGCAGAGCGACCTGTTCGGGCCAGTCGGCGATGTTGGGACCGAACACCAATTCCTCCTCGGGATGGGGCTGGCCCACACCACGGTAAACCCGGCTGCGGTAAGCGGCATCGTCGTAAGAGTACAGCTCGTCGGGACGATCCTCGGGAATGAACTCCAAATCCGTGGCGGCGGTCAGTTTGCCGCCGTTTTTGGCGGTGGCGGCAATGCTTCGGGCATCCATCAGAGCCACATAGGCAATCTGACCGTTGCCGGGCTTGCTGCCCTCACGGTTGGGGAAGTTACGGGTGGAGTGGCGGATGGAGAAGCCGCCGTTGGCAGGCACATCACCGGCGCCGAAGCAGGGACCGCAGAAGCAGCTGCGGATGGTGGCGCCGCAGGCGGTGAGGTCGGAAAGCTGACCGCCGTTGGCCAGTTCCATGAAGGTGGGCTGGCTGGCAGGATAGACAGACAAGCCAAACGCCATGCCGCCGATGCTTTCGCCCTTGAGGATTTCAGCGGTGCGCATCAGGTTCTGCCAAGTGCCGCCGGAGCAGCCGGCGATGACGGCCTGATCCACATAGAATTCGCCGTCCTTCAGCTTGCTGGTCAGAGGAGGCGGCAGCTGCTTGAGAGCAAACTGCTTCTGAGCGGCCTCATCCACCTGACGGAGCAGCTCTTCGGCGTTTTCCTTGAACTCCCGGATGGTGTAAGCGTTGGAGGGGTGGAAGGGGAGTGCAATCATAGGCTCCACTTCATCCAGAGCAATTTCAATGAGGTCATCGTAGTAAGCGCCGGCCTCGGGAGCCATGGAATGATACTCCTCGCCGCGGCCCAGCGTTTCCAGACAGACCCGGGTGGTGTCGTCGGTGGCCCAGAGGGAGCTGAGGCAGGCGGTTTCGGTGGTCATGACATCAATGCCGCAGCGGTAGTCCATCGCAAGGTTGGCAACGCCGGGGCCGAAGAATTCCAGAACGGCATTTTTTACCGTGCCGGGCTTGAACACCGTACGGATCAGATCCAGAGCCACATCCTGAGGGCCCACGCCGGGACGGGGCTTGCCGGTGAGGTAGACGGCGATCACACGGGGGTAGACAATATCGTAAGTCCGCTGCAGCAGCTGCTTGACCAGCTCCGGGCCGCCCTCACCAAAGGCCATGGTGCCGAAGGCGCCGTAGCGGGTGTGGGAATCCGAGCCCAGAATCATTTTGCCGCAGCCGGCATAGCGTTCTCTCATGTAGGAGTGAATCACGGCCTGATGTGCCGGGACAAATTCGCCGCCGTACTTCTTGGCGGCAGACAGACCGAACACATGGTCGTCCTCGTTGATGGTGCCGCCCACTGCGCAGAGGGAGTTGTGGCAGTTGGTCAGCACATAGGGGAGGGGGAACTGCTTCAGACCGGAGGCGCGTGCGGTCTGAATGATGCCCACATAGGTGATGTCATGGCTGGCCATGGCATCCATCTTCAGCTGCAAATGCTCCGTGTCACCGCTGACATTGTGGGCGGAAAGCACCCCGTAAGCCATGGTATGCGTGCGTCTCGCATCCCGGTCAGTGGGAGCAGCAGGACGGAAGGTGCTGCCGTCATAGAGAACAGCGTGGTTGGAAACTTGAATCATAGTCTGCACCATCTTTCCTTCTTGGATTTGTTTTTAGAGTATCCTATTCTATCATTTTTTGACGGTCTGCACAAGGAAAACCCGGAATCATAAGAGAAAAAAACACCCTGCGGCATGGCTGCCGCAGGGTGTGGAACGAAACTGAATTACAGGAGATTCAGCAGGTTGCAGGCGACGATCAGGCCGGAGAACACGATGGAAACGGTGGAGCACAGCTTGATCAGGATGTTCAGGGAAGGACCGGAGGTATCCTTGAAGGGATCGCCCACGGTGTCGCCCACGACAGCAGCCTTGTGGCAATCGGAGCCCTTGCCGCCATGGTGACCGGACTCGATGTACTTCTTGGCGTTGTCCCAAGCGCCGCCGGCGTTGGACATGAACACTGCCATAGCGAAGCCGGTCACGGACACGCCGCCCAGCAGGCCAACCACGCCCACAGGACCCAGAATCAGGCCGGTGATGATGGGCACGACGATGGCGAGGATAGCAGGAATGACCATCTCGTGGATGGCGCCCTTGGTGCAGAGGGTGACGCAGCGGCCGTAGTCGGGATCGGCCTCATAGGTCATGATGCCGGGGATTTCCTTGAACTGACGGCGAACCTCAACCACGATGGACTGAGCAGCGTTCTGCACGGCGCTCATGGTGAAGGCGGAGAAGACGAAGGTCAGCATAGCGCCGACGAACAGGCCAACCAGAATGGTGGGGCTGGTCAGGGTGAAGTTCAGCAGCTCGGAGGTCTTGGTCTGCACGATGTTCACATAGGAAACCAGCAGAGCCAGAGCAGTCAGAGAAGCGGAGCCGATGGCGAAGCCCTTGCCGGTAGCGGCAGTGGTGTTGCCCAAGCTGTCCAGAGCGTCGGTGCGCTCGCGGACTTCCTCAGGCAGACCGCTCATCTCAGCGATGCCGCCGGCGTTGTCAGCCACGGGGCCGTAAGCGTCGGTAGCCAGAGTGATGCCCAGAGTAGAGAGCATGCCGACGCCGGCGATGCCGATGCCGTACAGACCCTTGTTGAAAGCTTCGGTGAAGGCACCGGCCTCGTTGACGATCTCCACGGTGCCGCCGGCAGCAAAGTAGCTGACCAGAACGGAGATGGCGACGATCAGAATGGAGGTCAGGGTGGACTTCAGACCCAGAGAGATACCACCGATGATGATGGTGGCGCTGCCGGTTTCGGAGGCGGCAGCCAGCTTCTGGGTGGGCTTGTAGGTGTCAGAGGTGTAGTACTCAGTGAAGTAACCGATGGCGCAGCCGCCGATCAGGCCGCAGAGAATCGCCACAAAGACGCCCCACTGATTCTCGGTCAGAATGACCTGGCAGAGGATAGCGGAAGCGATGGCGGACAGGACAGCGGCGGTGTAGGTGCCGGTACGCAGGCTCTTCAGCAGAGAAGCCTGCGTGGCGTTCTCCTTGGTGCGGACCAGGAAGGAGCCGACAATGGAGCAGATGATACCGGCAACGGCAATCGCCAGAGGCAGGATGATGCCGTTGAAGCCGTAGCCGGCGGTAGCACCCAGAGCGAAGGTGGCGAGGATGGAGCCAACATAGGACTCGTAGAGGTCAGCACCCATGCCGGCCACATCGCCCACGTTGTCGCCCACGTTATCCGCGATGGTAGCGGGGTTACGGGGATCGTCCTCGGGAATACCGGACTCGACCTTGCCAACCAGATCAGCGCCCACATCAGCGGCCTTGGTGTAGATACCGCCGCCCACACGGGCAAACAGAGCCATGAAGGAAGCGCCCATGCCGTTCATAACCATGATGTTGCCGAACTGAACGGGATCGGTGATGCCGAAGCCGAAGTACAGGATGACAAACCAGATGGAAATATCCAGCATACCCAGACCAACCACGGTGAAGCCCATGACGGAGCCGGAGGAGAAAGCAACGCGCAGACCCTTGTTCAGGCTCTCAGAAGCGGCCTGAGCGGTACGGGCGTTGGAATTGGTGGCGATTTTCATACCGATGAAGCCGGCAAGCATCGACCAGATACCACCGGTGACAAATGCAAAGGGAGTAAAGACGCTCAGCATATGACCGGCGAAAGCCAGCACGAGCAGAATGATAAAGACAACCACAAACACCTTTGCGACGGTGGTGTACTGATGCTTCAGATAAGCATTGGCGCCGGCGCGGATGGAGGAGGCGATCTTCTTCATTTTTTCAGTGCCCTCGGAGTAGCCCAGGACTTTCTTTGCCTGCAAAAGGGCAAAGACGCCTGCGATGACAGCACCGAGGAAACCGATCCAGAAAAACTTTTCCATGAACACATCTCCTTTTTTCTTACGAGAAAAACAAGCCAAAAAAGGGAGCCGGAACGCGACCCCCACTTGTTTGTACTCATTGTAGCAAGCCTAAAACGGGATTGCAAGCACAAAATAGAAAAACTTTCATAAATGTTCTTGGATTAGTTGGCCTATATTTGTGCGTAGTTGAAATAAGCCGAAAAATAGTGTTATAATAAGCCCAAATAAACTAGGAAACCGAACTTATTTCATCGGTCGAAAGGAGCATTTTTATGGATATGACCAAGCGTGAACTCCAATATCACATCGGATTAGGCCCGGGAGACGCTGGAAAGTACTGTATTGTGCCGGGAGACCCGGGCAGATGCGCCTCCATTGCGGCTTATTTTGATGACGGAGCCTTCCTGCATTCTAATCGGGAGTATACCACATGGGTGGGTACTTTGGAAGGGGAAAAGGTCAGCGTGGTGAGTACCGGCATTGGCGGACCCTCCGCCTCCATCGCCATGGAGGAGCTGGCGCAGATCGGCGTACATACCTTCCTCCGGGTGGGCACCTGCGGCGGAATTCGGCTGGATGTGGAGAGCGGCGATGTGGTGGTAGCCACCGGAGCGGTGCGGATGGAAGGCACCAGCCGGGAGTATGCTCCCATCGAGTTCCCGGCGGTGGCAGATTTTGAGGTAACCAACGCCTTGGTGGAAAGCGCCCGGGCGCTGGGCAAGTCCTGCAAGGTGGGCGTGGTCCAGTGTAAGGACTCCTTCTACGGACAGCATTCCCCGGCCCGGATGCCGGTGAGCTATGAGCTGGAGGCCAAATGGGAGGCATGGAAACGGCTGGGCGTGCTGGCCAGCGAGATGGAGAGTGCGGCGCTGTTCACCGTAGCGGCGGCTTTGGGTGTCCGCTGCGGCAGCTGCTTCCATGTGATCTGGAATCAGGAGCGGGAAAAGGCCGGCCTTGGTCAGACCGAGGATACGGATACCGATTCCGCCGTCCGGGTGACGGTGGAGGCCCTCCGCAAGCTGATTTTGGCCGACCGGGCAAAGAAAGCCTCCTCTGTGGAAAAATAAACGAGCAAAAGCCATAGGCTATGTGTATGCAGACCGAGTCTCATTTTGTGTAAGCATAAAGAAGCGGCACCCTACGGGGTGCCGCTTCTTTGCGTGATAAAGTCAGCATAGCCGGGACGAATCTGCGGCCCGGGGTTATTCCGCATGGCTCAGGACCACGCCGCTGCCGCAGAGGTCCGTTTCAAATGCGCCGGCGTCGCCAAGACCAAGCCGATATTCCCAACGGACGGGAAGCTCGCTTTCACCGGGGAAGGTGTAGTTGCTGAGGGTGCTGGCTTTCAGCTCTTGGGCAGGCTCGGAACAATCTACGAGGAAGCTGTCGGCCCGCGTTTCTCCCGAACCGGGAGCATCCGGATAGAAGATCACTGCATTCAGCGATTGGAGGTTCAGCGTGTCGTCCAGAGCGGTGGCGGTAATGTCCCAGAACAGGTTGTGTTCCTTGTCGGAAGAACAAGTGGTCTGGTACACGATGGGAACGACCGTCTGGCGTGCGGC
Source organism: Oscillospiraceae bacterium (assembly GCA_020025295.1). Taxonomy (GTDB): domain Bacteria; phylum Bacillota; class Clostridia; order Oscillospirales; family Oscillospiraceae; genus UMGS1766. Next base: position 92,300 of record JAHHSJ010000001.1, read on the forward strand.
CTCGTCGGCGGCAATCACCTGTGCAGCGGTGAGAGACGCCAGCGTCTGCTCGTCCACAAACCCGACTTGCAGCCATTCGCCCAGTGTGACCGAATCGGAATGCTCCCCCTCGTCGATCACGGCATATCCGAGGTCATACCCCAGCAGGGAAAGGGCGTAATTGTCCTCGTTGGAAAGGAGAGAGGTGACGCCAGCCGATTCCGGCTTGGAATCGTTGGGCTTGTTGGTGGCATAGACCGTGGTGCCAACCGCTGCCACAAGCACTACGGCACAGATGAGACACATCAGTTTTTTCTTCATAAGGTTCCTCCTGTCTCTTACAAAAACGGAATGTACTCTCCCTCTTTTTATAGTATATCAGTTTCAAATGGTTCTGTATAGCTGCAAAAATACCAAGTTTATGGAACATATCTTGTGACTTTCGCAGCCAAGAGGGCTTACTTTGCAGACTTCTGACCCTCGTTCCTGTGTCGGGACTGTGGGCGAATAGGGACAACTTGTGGAAGAATAGAATGGACCATGCATGAAAAAGGAGTTGTGGCATATGCTCTCAGTTTTAACGCTTTTGTTGATGCACAGTCAGTTCTTTACCCTGCGTGTATCCCCATCGGTGGGGTCATTCCCACAGCCGCTGAGCAAGGAAGAGGAACAACGGCTGGTGGAGCGATCTGCGGAGGGAGATTTGGCGGCTCGGAATCGGCTGGTGGAACACAATCTTCGGCTGGTGGCCCACATTGTGAAAAAATACTACACCCAGTCCGGCGATACGGACGATTTAATCAGTATCGGCACCATCGGGCTCATCAAGGCGGTCAACACCTATCGCCCGGATAAAAAAATCAAGCTGGCTACCTATGCGGCACGCTGTATTGAAAATGAGGTGCTGATGTACCTGCGCAAGACCCGAAAGCTGGCAGGAGAGGTGTCACTGTCGGAAACGCTGGATGGGGACGGTGGAGAGGGCAACCTTTCCATGATGGACCTCATTCGGGTGGACGATGATATGCTGGAAAACTTGGATGCACGGGAATCCTGCCTGAGAGTTCGGGAGTGTGTGGATCGGGTGCTGGATGAACGGGAGCGAATGGTCATCGTGGCCCGGTACGGCTTGGACGGAGCGGAGCCTTGCCCTCAGCGGGAAATCGCCGCACGCTGCGGCATTTCCCGGTCCTATGTATCCCGCCGCCGCTAATGTAAACGAAGCATACCTCGGAAACGGACCCTATATTATAATGTATCATTGATAAAAGTCCTGATGTTTTCTTTTTCGCTTTCCGGCCGGTATTTCCCTTTGGACGAAACTGAAAATGAAGGAAGAAGAAGCAAAAATTTCAAAATTAACAAGAATTTAACACAAAAATGGTGTTCTATTTCACATAGTTGCGGTATGATAAAGAAAAATCAGGAAAAGACGGATGGGTGCAAGTGCGGAATGCGTTCTTGCGACGCTATCCGGGATTTGATGATTGATATGCCGAATACCGTCGGATATGGTGCAAACGGCTTCGCTGGCACCGTCATTCCGATGGCATTCCCAGCGATACAACAGAATGTGAGGTAATTTATGGAAGAACTGAGAAATAAGAAGGGTTTTATTTGTGATATGGACGGCGTCATCTACCACGGCAATCAGCTTGTTCCCGGCGCCAAGGAATTTGTGGAGTGGCTGTATCGGGAAAACAAGCAGTTTTTGTTCCTGACCAACGCCAGCAGCCGTTCTCCCAAGGAACTGCAGAAGAAGCTGCAGCGGATGGGTCTGGACATCAGCGAGGACCATTTCTACACCAGCGCCCTGGCCACGGCGAAGTTCCTGCAGAAGCAGGCACCCGGCTGCAGCGCCTATGTGATTGGTGACCACGGCCTGTTCAATGCCCTCTATGACTGCGGCATCACCATCAATGAGGTGGACCCGGACTATGTGGTGGTGGGCGAAACGGCAGACTATTGCTTTGAGCATATCAGCCGTGCCATGAATCTGGTGAACAAGGGCGCAAAGCTGATCGCCACCAACTCCGACATGACCGGCCCGGTGGAGGGCGGTTTTGCTCCTGCCTGCCGGGCACTGGTGGCTCCCATTGAGGCAACCACCGGCAAGTCCGCCTACTATGTGGGCAAGCCCAACCCTCTGATGATGCGTACCGGTCTGGGCATTTTGGGTGTCCACTCCAAGGAGGCAGTCATGATCGGTGACCGCATGGATACCGACATCATCGCCGGCATCGAAACCGGTCTGGATACCGCTCTGGTGCTCACCGGCGTTTCCACCATGGAAACCCTGAACGAGTACCCCTACCGCCCCAGACTGGTGCTGAACAGCATCGGTGATATTCCCGACTGACGGTAAGAAAATTTAATTTGCAAACGAAAAAAGCCACAGCATTTCTGTGGCTTTTTCTCTTGTTTTTACGGCGGTTTTTGGGACTTTTGTATGTTGACAATTTGTGAGAAAATCATATAATTAACTTTGTTAATCGTTCAAAGGAGATGACGAAATGGAACTCATGTGGCTGCAGATGCTTGCATATCAGCAGGAACTGCATCGTTTTTCCCGTTCTATGCTGGCACAGGGACAAAAGCAGACCTTGACAGCCAGTGAGCTTGAACTGCTGTCTTGGCTGTATTTGCAGACGGAAGAATGCACACCTCAGGTGCTGAGCCGGCACAGCGGCATGAAGAAGGAAGCGGTGAGCCGCTGCCTGAAGCAGCTGTACGAAAAGGGCTTTATTGAAAAGGAAAAGCGTCCGCAGGATGAGCGGAGTTACATTCTTTCTCTGACGGAGAGTGGAAGAAGCGCCCTCCGGGAAAATTACGGACCGATCCTCCAACCCCTGTATGATCTGCAGCGGGAGATGGGAGAGGACTTCAATCGTCTGTTCCAGCTGATTGGCGAAGCAAACGCCAAGATGGAAGAGAAGAAAAACTGACACAGGATATTTCTTATAAATAGAAGAAATGGAGGTATTTTGGTGCGATTTTATGATATGTTGCAGCTGGACCCCGGAACACTGAAAAAGAAGATTCGCTCCGCAGAGCTGCCCAAAGAGCGGCGCAAGCTGATGGTGGCAATCACGGTCCGCACGTTCCTGATCGTGATGTTTGCAATTTTGTTGATTTCTCCGGCCGGAAAGGTGTTTGGCGCAGAAAACAGCCCCATGGCCGTCGCTCTGTTCTGTATTCTGCTTGGCATCCGCTTCGTGGACTTTGATTATTGTATCAAAGACTCTATGATCAACTTCGCAGTGGTGCTGACGCTGCTGCTGTTTGCCCCCTGCCTTACGGCCCGGGCCAATGCGCTGCTTGCCCTGCTGATCCATATTTCCGCCTTCTTTGTCATTTTGTTTATGACCAGCGGCCGTCCGGAAATGGGCAATTCCGGACTTTATACCTTTGCTTATATCTACCTTTCCAGCAATCCGGTTTTCGGTGACCAGCTGTGGCGGCGTGCCCTCCTGACTCTGGTGGGTTATGTGCTGTGCGGTGCCATTCTGCTGGCAAAGCACCACAACAAGAACCAGTCGGTTCGCTTCTGGAGCAAGGTGCAGAACTTCAGTCTGGCAGACAATAAGAACCAGTGGCTGCTGCAGCTGACCTTGGGCGTGTCCATCGTGCTGACCGTGGGCAATCTCTTCCACCTGCCTCGCGCGATGTGGGCGGCCTATGCCTGTGGCTCCATTGTGGGCTGCTACTCTGCTACCGGGGTAGAGGCAAAGGGCCGTGCCATGCAGCGTATGATCGGCACGATCATCGGCTCGCTGGCGTTCTTTGTGGTCTATTCGCTGCTGCCGGTCTCCCTCAAGTCTATGGTTGGCCCTCTGGGCGGTCTTTGTGCGGGCTTCTGCACCAAGTATCGCTATCAGATTGCCTGCAACTGCTTGGGCGCCCTGTTTATGGCGACCAGCCTGTTCAGCGTGCCCCAGACCATGGTGCTGCGTCTGGGACAGAATCTGGTCGGCTTGCTGTTTGGCGTTGTTTTCCTGATGCTGTATCAGAAGGTGATGAGCCTGTGCTTTGCATCCAAAACCACCGGTGGAGCACAGAATCCCACCACTTAATTCAATTGAAATAAGTACAGACCGTTCCGAGGAAGTTCCTTTGGAGCGGTCTGTTTTATTTTTTGGACAGGCAAATCACCCCGGGCCGGCACATACCCTTTCCTGAGGAGGGTGAGTACATGAAACAGAGCGTGCCTGAAATGCAATGTGTGTTTTCCCCATCAGAGCCAAGCCTTTCGGAACGGATCGAGGAGTCGCTCCGGCTGTTTGTGCTGCGGGTTTTGACGGAAGAGGAACCGGCAGATGGTGTTTGAGCTGGATCGTCCCGAGGACTACCGTGCGGCGCTGTACATCCGATTGTCCAAGGAGGATGAAAACGAAGGCCCGTCCCAGAGCGTCCAGAATCAGGAGTCCCTTTTGCGGGCGTTTGTTCAGCAGCACTGTTTGCAAGTGGTGGATACCTATGTAGACGATGGCTGGAGCGGCACCAACTTCGACCGCCCCGGCTTTCAGCGGATGATCGGAGATATTGAAGCGAACAAGGTCAACATGGTCATCACCAAAGACCTTTCCCGTCTGGGCCGTGACTATATTCTTACTGGTCACTACATGGAGCGATACTTCCCGGAACATCAGGTGCGGTACATCTCCCTGCTGGACGGCATCGACACCGGGGTGGACTCCACTGCCAATGACATTACGCCCTTCCGCGCGATTATGAACGATATGTACGCCAAGGACATCTCCAAGAAGATCAAGAGCGTCAAGCGGGATAAACAGAAAAAGGGGCAGTTTATCGGCGGAAAGCCGGTCTACGGCTATAAAATGCACCCCACGGAGAAAAACAAGATCGTCATTGACGAGGAAGCGGCGCCTGTCGTGCGGCGCATCTTCGCCATGGCCCTGTCCGGAAGGAGCTGTCGGCAGATTGCCGTCTGGCTCAATGAGCATCAAGTGCCCACCCCGGCGGCGTATGCCAAGCTGCCGATCAGGAACACCGGCCCCTATTCCGGGCTGTGGAGCAGTGAGCGGATTTCCGAACTGCTGCAAAATGAAACCTACATTGGCAATATGGTGCAGGGACGCAGTGTAAAGGTCAGCTACAAGTCCAAGAAATGCCGAAAGCAGCCCAAAGACCGCTGGGTAGTAGTGGAGGGAACGCATCCGCCCTTGGTGGAGAAGGAAACCTTTCAGAGTGTGCAGGAGCTGGTCAACAGCCGCAGGCACACCCGCAGCCGCACCTATGATTTTCTGCTGAAAGGGATTATTTTCTGCCATGAGTGCGGCTATCCGCTGGGGGTGGTCAACCGAAAGAACGCCAAGGGCGAGGATGTGCTGTACTTCGTCTGCCGCACCTATCAGCGCTTCACCAAAGCCGGGGTCTGTTCCTGTCATTCCATCAAGGAAACCACGGTCACCGATGCGGTGCGTTCCAAGGTTCGGGAGGTCTGCGAAAGTGCCCTGAGCCCCCGGAAATTGCTCCCTGCGGCGCTTATGGCCGTGGAGGAAGCGGAGCGTATCAATCCGATGGAAACCCGTCTGAAGTCCATACAGAGTAAAATCGACCGACTGACCGCCCATCTCGACCAGATGTATCTGGATCGGCTCAGCGGAATCCTCAGTGATACCGATTTTCAGCGCATCTATCGGCGGCTCAGCGAGGAGCGGATACAGCTGGAGGAAACCCGGCAGGCATTGGAAAGACGCAAAGAAAGCCCGATTTCCAAAGAAAACCGGGCAAAAGAGCTGATACAGCAGTTTTTAGACACCATGGACACCAATCGGGAGCTTCTCACCAGCCTGCTGGACCGGGTAGAACTGACGGAGGACAAAAATCTCATCCTCCGGTTCCGCTGTTCCGAGCCGCCGGAGGAGTCGCACGCTCCCTGACTGCACCGTACCCGGTGCGTTTTTCGGTTTCCGCTGCTTACATTAGCGGCGGCGGAAAGTATCCCGTATTGAAAAGAAAGCCCTCAAAAAGCTGGAGGAGGCCATGGCGCAGCTGGGCGAGGGCGTGCCGTAACCGGGGAGCGGTAGCCAAAGGGGAAAAAGTGTGCTATGCTCATGGTAGAACTACCAAGGAGGGATCGGAGTGGAAGAAGCGATCCAGACATTACAGCAGTGGGTGGATGAAAGTCAGCACATCGTCTTTTTCGGCGGAGCGGGCGTCAGCACCGAGAGCGGCATTCCGGACTTCCGCAGCGTGGACGGTCTGTACCATCAGCAGTACAGCCAGCCGCCGGAGACCATTCTGAGCCACACCTACTTTGAGCGGCACACGGAGGAGTTTTTCCGATTCTACCGCAATAAGATGCTCTTTCCTGATGCCCAGCCCAACAACGCGCACCGCAAGCTGGCGGAGCTGGAGCAGGCAGGCAAGCTCACCGCTGTGGTGACGCAGAACATTGACGGCCTGCATCAGAAGGCAGGGAGCCAATGCGTCTACGAACTGCACGGAGCGGTCAGCCGCAACTATTGCACCCGTTGCCATCGGTTTTATCCTATGGATGCGGTGATGCAGAGCGAAGCCGTGCCCCATTGTGACTGCGGCGGCATTATCAAGCCCGATGTGGTGCTTTATGAGGAGTGTCTGGACAACGCCACGGTGGACGGAGCGGTTCGGGCCATCGCACAGGCGGACCTGCTGATTGTGGCAGGCACCTCGCTGGTGGTCTATCCGGCGGCAGGGCTCATCAACTACTACCGGGGCCGTCGGCTGGTGCTCATCAATCTGGAACCCACCTCGGCGGATGCCCGGGCGGATTTGGTGCTCCACGATAAGGTCGGCCGGGTGCTGGAACAGCTTCAAGTCCGGTAAAGAACAACAAAAAACGGCGCTGAGAAAATTTCTCAGCGCCGTTTTGCACGCATATCAATCAGAAAGTAGGCTCCCAGTCCTCATAATCATCGAATTCGGAGGGGAAGTTGGTGTACTTTTTACCTTCGCCCTTGGTCAGATAGTAGACCACGCCGAACACAGCAGCGGCGGCGGCAGCGACAGACAGAACGATGGTAACGATCTTCATAACAGTGCGCATGGTAGAATTCATAGAAAAGTCCTCCTTTGCTGGTTGTCCTTGAGAGGATTGTACTTGTTTTTTCGCACGGTTGCAAGCCATTTGTTGTAAAATTCAAACATTCGTTACTTTTTGCCTGGTTTTTCCCCTTTGGCTCGGAAGGAAGCGACCTGCTCCTTGGTGAAAAAGGGAGCGGGGGAGTTGCCCACGGAAATCTGGTAGGCGGCGTAGACCTCCTCAGCCAGCTTCACTCGGGTGCGGCTGGTGTCGAAGCGGAGGTACTTGGGGTCCAAATCCCCCAGACGGACCCGGTCCAGACCGTCGGCGTCCTTGAGCAGCTTGGCCAGCCGGATGGCACGGGGGCGGTCGGCGGCGCCGTAGTGGTCAATGGTGGCTTCCAGTACCACATCCCGGCGGGAGTGGGCGTCCACTGCACCCTGAATCAGCAGCAGCTCTTCGCCCCGGTAGGGAGTGAGCCGAGCCAGCTGCTGTGCGGAGCGGTGACCGTGGAGATCGTCCACCCAGTCGTTGATCCGGCCCACATCGTGATAGGAGCAGGCGGCCAGCAGCAGACGGGTGTCCGCTTCCGAGAGGTGCTGATCCATAGCACAGAATCCACCCTGCAAAATGGTGCGTTCAATATGACCCAGTCCGTGCATATGGCTGACAAACAGTTCTTCCTGTTTCAGCTCTTCCAGCGTTTGCAGCAGCATGGGGTAAAAGCTCCACTGACGGAGCTGGTCAAAGTCCGGCTGATACTCGTTCCACTGGTGCCGTTCCAGCAGATTCTGCATAGGGGATCGGCTCATGCAGTACACCTCCCATAAGGCTTGAAGTTCATTTCTTTTATTGTAAGTAGTTTTCCCGGAAAAAGCAAGGGCATCCACGGGAGAGCCCCTCTCTCCGCAGCGGAAAACCGGGGCGGTGGAGTGGGTGAAAAATAAATTGAAAAAAATTTCAAATAGTGCTTTACAAACCGAAAGGGATATGTTATATTAACGTTGTCGATAACAGTAACGATTATCACTTAGCGTTAGGGACAACCAAGTGATGAGCTGGCGTCGATGATAGGAAAAAAAATATGTAATACACAATCCAAAACATAGGAGGAAATAAGTTATGAAGAAGTATGTCTGCCCCATCTGCGGTTATGTTCACGAAGGCGAGATGCCCGAAGATTTTGTCTGCCCTCTGTGCAAGGCTCCCGGTAACACCTTTAAGCTGGTGGAAGGCGAGATGAGCTGGGCTGCCGAGCATATCGTCGGCATTGCCAAGGATGTTCCTGAGGAGATCAAGGAAGGCCTGCGCGCCAACTTCGAGGGCGAGTGCTCCGAGGTCGGTATGTATCTGGCCATGGCTCGCGTGGCTCACCGCGAGGGCTATCCTGAGATCGGCCTGTACTGGGAGAAGGCTGCCTACGAAGAGGCTGAGCACGCTGCCAAGTTCGCTGAGATGCTGGGCGAGGTGCTGACCGACTCCACCAAGAAGAACCTGAGCATGCGTGTGGACGCTGAGAACGGCGCTACCAAGGGCAAGTTCGAGCTGGCCAAGCGTGCTAAGGAGCTGAACCTGGACGCCATCCACGACACCGTCCATGAGATGGCTCGTGACGAGGCTCGCCACGGCAAGGCATTCAAGGGCCTGCTGGAGCGTTACTTCGGCTAATTCCCAACGGAATACGAATGATACAAAGCGAGGGAGCGGATTTCCCGCTCCCTCTGTTGAACTCTCCTTTTTGTGATTGTATTAACCGATATTGGTTGATATTCAAGAGGAAAGTGAGGCTTGAATATTATGATTTCCTACGACAATCTTTGGAATGTAATGAAGGAAAGTTGAGGATATCATGAAGCACATCAAAGAAGAACAGGCATAAAGTTAGGACAGAGAAATCTGTCCTTTTTCTTTTTGTTTTGCTGCGTTCCAAATGCTTTTCCTTGAAAATAATGTCTAACAGTGTTACAATTGCCTTGTTTTGAGAAAAGAGGGTATGTTACATGGAAACTTATTTGATTACGATTGCAGTCTGTGTGATCGGCGGTCTGATGGCCTCTCGTGTGGCGAAGAAGCTGTCTCTGCCTGCGGTCACCGCTTATCTGGTTGCCGGCCTGCTGCTTGGCCCATTCTGCCTTGGACGGCTTGGCATTGTTGGTCTGGGCTTCCAGACGCTGGATCAGGTGACGGTGCTGAGTGTGCTGTCCCAAGCCGCTTTGGGCTTTATCGCATTTGCCATTGGCAATGAGTTCCGGCTGAGCCAGCTGGAAAAGATGGGCGGACAGGCAATTTGCGTCGGTATTTTGCAGGCGGTTGTTACCACCGCTCTGGTGGATGTGGTTCTGCTGGGGGTGCATCTGGTCCGTCCCGATGTGCTTTCGCTCCCGGCTGCCATCACGTTGGGAGCAATTGCAGCAGCTACCGCTCCTGCGGCCACGCTGATGGTTGTGCGTCAGTATAAAGCAGACGGCCCTTTGACCAAGCTGCTGCTGTTGGTGGTTACCATCGACGATGCGGTGGGTCTGGTGCTGTTTTCCGCCTCCTTTGGCATTGCCTCCGCTCTGGAACTGGGTACCACCAGTCTGGGCGTGGTGATTTTGGAGGCTCTGGTGGAAATCGTCCTCTCTCTGGTGCTGGGTGCCCTGATTGGCGTCCTGCTCAACTGGGTGGAGCGGTTCTTCCATTCCAGAAGTAAGCGTCTGGCGGTTTCCGTCAGCTTTGTGCTGCTGGCGGTGGGCGTTTCCATGCAGGAGTTCCACATCGGTTTCCTCCACTGTAAGTTCTCTCTGCTGCTGGTGTGCATGATGACCGGTACGGTGTTCTGCAACATCTGCGACTTCTCCGAGGAGCTGATGGGCCGTGTGGATCGCTGGACCGCACCGCTGAACATCCTGTTCTTCGTCCTCTCCGGTGCGGAGCTGGATTTGAAGATTCTGGCCAACCCTATGGTGCTGCTGGTGGGCATCATCTACATCGTGTCCCGCTCTGCCGGTAAGTATCTGGGCGCCTACGGCAGCTGCAAGCTGAGCAAGTGCAGCCCCAGCATCACCCAAAATCTGGGTATCACCCTGCTGCCTCAGGCAGGCGTGGCACTGGGCATGGCTCAGACCGCCGTGGCGCTGGGCGACGGCGCACTGGTTCGGAATGTGGTGCTGTTCTCCGTGCTGGTGTATGAACTGGTGGGCCCGGTGCTGACCAAGCGTGCCTTGACCCGTGCGGGCGAAATCAAGCCCGAGGGCAAGACCAATGCCAGAACCCCCAACAAGGATTAAACGAGGATTCCAAGGGAGCGGAGCGATCCGCTCCCTTTTTTTCGCTCAAAACCGGTGACATAGGTTCCGGTTTCGTGCTATACTGAGCCAAAGAAAAGCAAACACAGCGAGGAGAGTTCCTATGACTAGATTTTTCGTGCCGCCGGAAGAACTGACCGGCGAGCGTTTACTGCTGACGGGAGAGAATGCCGCCCACGCCAAGGTGCTGCGGCTGCGGCTGCATGAGCAGGTGCTGGTGTGCGACGGCGAAGGGCAGGAGTGCCTTTGTGAGGTGGCCGATCCGGACCCCAAATCCATGGTGCTGCAGGTGCTGGAGCGGAGAGCGTCGGTTACCGAGCCGGGCGTGAAGGTCAGCGTCTATATGGCGCTGCCCAAGTCCGACAAGCTGGAGCATGTCATCCAGAAGGCCACGGAGCTGGGTGCCTACGAGATTGTCACCTTCCCATCTGCCCGGTGTGTGTCCCGTCCTGATGAGAAAAGTCTCAAAAAGAAGCTGGAGCGCTGGCGCAAGATTGCCACCTCTGCCGCAGAGCAGTCCGGCCGGGGCCGTATCCCGGAGGTGGTGGTGCTGGGAAGCTATGCCGAGGCGCTGAAGCGAGGCGCTGAGGCCGATCTGCCCATCCTCTTCTACGAAAACGAGAAGTCCACCACTTTGCACATGGGTCTGGAGGGCAAGCAGTTCCAGACGGTCAGCCTGCTGACCGGCCCGGAGGGCGGTCTGGAAGAGAAGGAAGTGGCACAGGCCATGGACGCAGGTTTTCAGGTCTGCACCTTGGGCAGCCGCATCCTCCGCTGCGAAACGGCGCCTTTGTGCGCCCTGTCGGTGGTCATGTACGCTGCCGGAGAATTTTAATGCTGGGATGAGCAACAACCCCGGAGCCGCTTTGTTGAAAAGCGGCTCCGGGGTTTTCCGTTGCACTCCGTTCTGTTCCGTGCTACAATGCATCCAATTCAATGACACAATCCATGGAAGGGAGCGATGAACATGAAGCAAAAAGGCACGGTGGAACTGCAGTCCAGCCGTCTGCTGCTCAGACGGCTGACTGCGGGGGATGCAGAAGTGATGTACCAGAACTGGGCAAGCGATTGGGAAGTTTGCCGGTACCTGACTTGGCAGCCGCATCCGGATGTGGCTGCAACCAAGCGCCTTTTGGCGTTTTGGGAGCCAATGTACAGCGGAAATGACTTCTGTCAGTGGGCCATCGTTCCGAAGAAGCTGGGACAGCCCATTGGAACTATTTCCGTGGTGCGGTGGGACGAAAGCACCGATACGGCGGAAGTCGGCTACTGTATCGGCAAGCCGTGGTGGCACAAAGGCTATGCCAGTGAGGCACTGAAAACGGTCATGTCGTTTCTGTTTGAAGAGGTGGGAATCCATCGGCTGGAAGCACGGCACGATACGGAAAATCCTGCTTCCGGAGCGGTGATGCGGAACTGCGGATTGCAGATGGAAGGCGTCTTGCACGGCGCAGGCCGAAACAATCGAGGTATTGTGGATGTGGCTGTTTATGGCATCCTTGCGGAGACCTATAAAGTAAAGCAATAAAAAACCGGAGTGTATCCTGAGATACACTCCGGTTTTGCTTATTTGAATCATTCAAAATGCCGCAGGGTGGTTCCATCCAGTTCAGAGAGCGGAATTTTGGTTTCCTTGGCCATGGCGCAGGCCTCGCCTGCCACCTGACCCATGTCCACCAGCGTGGGCTGAATCCGCACACTGGCCTGCATCAGGAAGGAAGTGGAGATGCAGCGGCCGACGGTGATGAGATTCTTCACATAGTCGTTGACCAGAGAGCGATAGGGGATCTCATAGTACTCGCTGGGGGTGTATTCCTTCCAATCCGGAATCTTGCCGGCCACAGAGTGAACATCCATGTACCAGTCACCCTTGACCACGCCATCGGCGAAGTGGTTGCGGTTCATGTAGTCCTGCTCATCCAGAATGTACTTGCCCCGGATGCGGTAGGAATCCCGGACACCCAGCATAGGAGCCTCCCGGAGCAGGAAAGCCTGCTCAAAGCCGGGCATATAGCCCTTGAGGAAGTTCACAAACCGGTGAATCATCTGGCGGCCCTGCTGCACTGCCTGAGAGCGGGCCTGAGGGGAGGTGTTGTTGGTGACACCCACAATGTGGGGGCAGTTGAAGGTCATGCAGTTGGGCTTGCCCGGGAGGGTGAAGCACTGATAGTAGCGCAGATCCATGGGCTGCAGTACGCCGTCCTCCACGCCCTTCTGGAACAGAGGCTCCAGAGCGAAGTTCTTGCCCACTACCATGGCGGACTCAAAGAACTCACCGGGCTTCATCTGGCAGTATGCGTCATGGATGGAGGCACAGTAGGCACGGTAGGCCTCAATGTCAATGCCGCCCATCTCAAAACGCAGGCTGACGCACTGATTGTGGCCGTTCAGGTCTCCCACATCGCAGGGAACGCCGCTGAATCGGGACAGCACGGCGTCGCCGCTGGCGTCCACAAAGTGATCGGCGCAGACGGCCATCATACGGCCCTCAGAGAATACCACGGCATACTGAAGAACGGAATCCTCCACGCAGGCGTCGATCAGCACGGCGTCGTACAAAATCGAGCCGTTGTTCTCCAAAAACATCTGTTCCAGACAGTAGGACATATCCTCTGCGTTGAACCAGATGGACTTGTTGTAGGAGTGGTGGGTGTTGATGCCGTTTGCCTGAAGGCGGCGGTCCAGTTCGCCCAGCAGACCCAGATCAGCCACCTGCGTGTTCATCATGGGGCTGACCAGAGCGTTGACAGCGGTTCCGCCCAGGGAAGTGTGTTTTTCGACAATCAGTGTGTTTAAGCCCAGCTGTGCACAGCGGATGCCGGCAGCAGCACCGGAGGTGCCGCCTCCGATGACGACCACATCATAGGTGCCGTACACCTCAATCTGCTTCCCCTGATACAAAATCGTGTTCATGGGTTTCCTCCTTTGGTGAGATCGTTTGCACGCAGGCAGGCATCGTAAAATGCCTTGGCCTGCGCCTCGTCCTGCTGCCGGAGCAGCAGCCAGTCCAGCTGGAGCGGATGGAATTCCACGTGACATAGCCGTTGTGCAAACAGATGCGCCGCAATTTCGTGCAGACTCTGAATCTTCCGGTTCTGCCGGAACAGATAGCAGAGCCGGAACGAAACGGAGTACTCCGTTTGGCTTGCAGCGACTTGGTTGGTATCTTCTAAGTAGTGGAAAAATTCATGGGCGAGGTGGAGATTCGTTACCTGCTGCAGGGAGAGCGGTATGCCATGCTGCTGCGCCTGCGAAACAATGGCTTGCATCGTTTTCTCATACAGGCGAATCTCACATCGGCCGGAAACGCTGATTGCTGCGGAAGAGTACTCGGCGTGGATGCCGCAGGCCCCTTCGCCGGGTTCCGTACACAGCGCAACATTCTGCGTTTCAATCGCCTGATATACCCTGTCCAGCGTCCAGTGCTTTGCCGCATCCAGACCGGCCTGAATTCCGCGCCGGATGCAGTCAGGCACCTCGGCGGCGGGAATTCTTCGGTAGAGGGGGTCCTGCTGCAATAATACATGGGCCCAAGCCTCTGGGGAAAGATGGCTCAGCGTTTGCCACTCATTCATGAGAAGCAACGGCAATCATGCTGACGCTGTCATCCAGGTGGCTGCACTCCATATCCGCCAGGGACAACAGCTGATCCTTGGTGGTGACGCCGCTCAGGTCAACCATCTTCTGGTTGAAATACAGATAGACCTTGGGCAGGGAGGCACCGGCGTCGGAATACTTGGTGTGGCGGTCCACGAACTCCACAAAGTGGGTGGACAGCTCGCTGCGATTGAACGAAAGCAGTGCGCCGGAGCCCTTCTGCAAACGAATCACGCCTTCGTCATCCACCACACGGAGACTGTCCTTTTTCAGCTTCAGCAGGCCCCACAGCTTGGAATGCACCGTCTGCACACGGTAGGCGTGCCAGCGTCCGGTGTGAGCCTGATCGGCAATCACAGCGTCACCGCTGACGGACTCGAGAGCGATGCGCTCCAGTTCCTCGGCGGACTTCGTCTTTTCGCTCAGGTTCTTGGTGCGCAGCTCGGTGGCACCGGTGGCAATGGCACGGAGAATGTTCTTCTGAGCGTCGATTTCGATGGTCACTTCTACGGTATCGGGATTAGCGCCGTTTTTGACAATGCTGTCAATGACCTCGGCACGAATCTTCTTGATGTCGTCCTCGGAGGGGGAGGGCACATTGCGCTCCACCTGCTCACGCATCAGAGCCAGAGCGACGCCGATGGTAGAAATGTAAGGGGCGTTTTTGGCGATCTGGGAACGGATGCCCATGGTTTCGCCCAGATAGGGAGGGATGATGCTGGCAGAGCCGCCGCCGCCCACAAAGCGGATGACCTGCTTGTTCAGCTGGTAGTCTGCAATCAGTTCATCCACGATGACCTTGACCTTGGCAGCGGCAATATCCATGGCGCAGCGGCAGGCCTCTTCGACGGTCATGCCCACCTGCTCGCCCAGCACCTGCCAAGCGATACGGGCGGAGTCCAGATTACCGTGAGCGTAGTCCTCCTCCGGGACATAGCCCAGCAGGTTGGCAGCGCCGGCGAGGGTGAGAGCGTACTCCTGACCGTTGTCGCAGGCCACCACGGCGTAGTGGGGCAGATCCTCTGCGCAGGGAGCCACCAGCTTGAGGCTGGCGCCCTTCAGGTTCTCAGCATTGGTAAAGACTTCGTATTCCTTCTTGGCGATGTGAGCGCTGCGGGGACCCACATCCGTGATCTTGCCGTTCTCCACCACAATCATAGAGCCACCGGCAATGCCCAGCGTGCGGACATCCAGAGAGTTCAGATAGAGCTTTCTGCCGCCCACCTGAGCGTTCTTGACCATGACCTTGCCGTCCTTGATGACGGAAATGTCGGTGGAGGTGCCGCCGACCTCAAAGAAGATGCCGTCGGTGACCTTTTCATACATCATGGCGCCGGCCACACCGGCAGCCAGACCGGAAAGCATAGTGAGGATGGGGCGCTTGCGCACTTCTTCCACGCTCATAACGCCGCCGTCGCAGCGCATAATCATCAGAGGCGTCTTAATCTGAGTCTGCTTCACGGAAGATTCGGTCATGTTGGCCGCTTCCATCATCTTCGGAATGAGGGCGGCGTTCACCACGGCGGTGCGGGTGCGGGCCTGCAGACCGTACAGCTGAGAAATTTCGTAGCCGCCGGTTGCCATCCAGCCCTGCTTCTGAGCCTGCTGAATGACCTCGATTTCGTCCTCCGGGTCATCCACAGAGTAGGACTTGGAGGCGACAATGACCTCGGCTCCCTGCTCCTTCAGCTGCTGCAGAGCCTCGTCGATCTTAGCCTCCGACTTCTGCGCCGTATCAATATAGGTGTGCTCCGTGTGCAGGAATTTGCCGGGAGCCAGCTCAATCGTGCCCACCCGGGTCTCCGACTTGGTGCGCTCGCCCTCGAAGCCGGTACCCATACCGATGATGCCTACATGAGCCACATCGCCCTCCAGCAGAGCGTTGGTTGCCTGAGTGGTACCGTGTGCAATGAACACCACATCGTCCGGATCGATGTGGTTGTCGTTCAATACGGTCTGAATTACCTGAACGATTCCCGCAGCAACACCAGTTTCTGCATGGTGCGTGGTAGGAATCTTGGCTTTGGCAATGACTTCGTACGTGCTGTTGTCAATCACAACGGCGTCGGTGAAGGTTCCGCCCACGTCAATGCCGATCCGAACTTTATTCCCCATAGTTGAATGTTCCTTTCTACCGTGAATCCATGTTTGTTATACGGATTCGGGAGAAACCGAACGCATCGATTTCTCCCGAATAAAATCTACAATACCTTCGATTAGAAGAAGACCACACCAGTATAGATGAGTGCAACCAGAGTTACAAACATCGTGAAGGGCAGAGTGGACTTCAGGATGGCGTTGACATCCACCTTGGCGTAATCTGCCACAATGACGTTCTGGGTGTTGGTGGGGTCAGACACGCCCTGAACAACACCGGTGGCACGCAGAGCGTTGCCGACAGCGGCGGGATTCATGGTGCCGGCAGCCAGCATGATGTTTGCCAGACCGGAGCCCAGACCAAAGGAGTTCAGAGGACCGCGATACAGAGCCAGAGGAGAGAGAATGGTGAATGCAATGACATACACCACAGCGGACTTAGGCATGATAGCGCCGATCAGGGGCTGCATCAGAGCGACGGTAGCCTGAGCGGAAACGCCGTTGAGCAGGATGCCGATGCCGATCATCAGACCGATGACGCCGGCCACATCCTGAATGCCCTCAACCAGAGCGGAAGAGCAGATGTGGACGATCTCGCGGGGCTTGGTGACCAGAACCGTGTAGATGACAGCAGCCAGCAGGCTCACCTCAGCGGAGCAATGGAACAGGACCAGGCTGGCAGCCACCACGGGCTGAATGCCGGTGGACAGCATCAGGGGGATAGCGATGGCGGAAACCATGATGACGGGGCCGGCGCCGCTGATTGCGGAGAACACCAGAGCGGTGGCGGCAGTCAGAACGAATGCGATGGCGTAAGGCTTGTCACCGGCCAGCTCCGCAGCCTTGCGGATAATGGCGTCGGAAATGCCCTGCTTCTGGATGACCTTGGCGAACATACCGCCGAAGATGATGGCCACCATGGTGGAAGCCAGTCGGGCGGAGCCCTGACCGATGACAAAGGTCATGATGGTCTGTCCATCCGGCTCAGCGGCATGGAGGAAGGGCACGCCGGCGATTGCGGCAATCAGAACGCCCAGCAGGGGCAGAGCCAGAATGGTAGGCAGCTTCTTGGAAATCATCAGTGCGATGAACACACCGAAGGTCACAAGAATCAAGATAACTTGGAAGTTGAAAATCATTGTTAGGTTACTCCTTTCGTTTTTTCCGTAAATTGGGATGGGGTCAGCGTGTTTCTGTTCAATACATACCTCCCATCGCTTCAACCGAATCATGAGTCCAGGTAATACCGATTTCAAACAGGCGGTTCCAAGGGAAATAGACCCGGAACTCTTCCGTTTGGAATTCGGGGAACCCGTTTTGAATCACTGCGGCCCATGCTTGCTTCAACTGTGTTTCACAAATCCGTGCATAGGTGTCCGCGTTGTCGTGTAGGTCAAAATAGCTGCATCCGTCGGCTTCTGCGGTAATCCGCATCTGACTGCGCACCACACTCTGGTAGAATCCGTCGTCCAGAAGGTGATACATCAGGTTTCTCCGGAGCTGGTCAGGGTCTGCACTGTCCAGAGCGAAAATGCCCTGTGCCAGAGAGGTGCCCACCGTGTTGCAGGAGGTGTTCCAGCCCTTGTAGGATGCCAGCTTGTCCAGGATGCCCACCCGATCCAGCTCTCGCAGGAGAGCAAGCTCACCGCCGTTGGCGTAGGCACAGTCGGCGACGACCACCTTTTTGCCCTGAGCGATGTACTCTGCCAGCTGCTGCACATAGGCTCTCAGGCAGCGGAAGGACTGATAGGTGACATCCGGCTGCTGCTGCTGGAAGCTTTCCTGCATGGTCTTGCCGGGGGTATTTACCGCCAGAATGAAATCCGCCTCGTCGGGGAGTTCGCACTGCACACAGCCGCTGGCCAAAATGTGCTGCTGGATACTGGCTTCCAGAATGCGGTCCTCGTACAGCGGGATGATCTGAGAACCCAAAGCGCTGCTGTAAGTGACATAAATGCGGGGGTGCTTCTGATTCAGCTCCAGATAAGCTCTTGCCACCAGCTCGGCTCCGGCTTCATCTGCACCGGGGTGAAGATACACACGATCCTGCACCTTGAGGGCGTCGATGGTTTTCTGGATGTGAGCCTGATCGATGGCGGTGTAGCCGAATTCGCAGGAATCATCCTGAGGAATGTACAGCAGGTCAATGGTGCCATCCTGCACCAGATGCAGCAGCTTTTCCAGCAGCCGCCGATTGCTCGAGCGCCGCTGTTCGTAGTCCTGCACATATTCCTTGGGGATCTGCTCCTCCAAGGTGTCCAGATGACGCTGCTCCGCTTCGGTCAGCGCCTGACGGGCGCCCTTGTCTTTCAGATATGCACGCTGGAAAATTCGTGCACCGTAGGTTTCGTAGTAATCCGGTTCTTCGTCGCTGCTGTCGTACCGGGGGGTGCGCATGATGAGTTCAAACAGATACAGCGGCACATCCGGGTGCGCCTGTTTCAGCTCTTTCAGCAGAGCAATTTTCTCATCAATGGAAGCATCTGAATCGTGGTGCAATCGGGAGGGAAGCAATCCTCCGAAAAACAGCATTTCTGCCGACAAAACAGCACAGTCGCAGTGCTCGATCTGCTGCTGGACAAAGTTCCAAAGCTTACCGGTGTCTGCGGGCTGCTTCTTGTTGCCCAAAAGCTGAATCGAAGGAGTAATCAGCTCCGCTGCGCCGGAACCTGCCACCATGTTTTGGGGCAGAAGCCAGTTGCACGGGCGCTCATCCAACGGCAGATAAAGTATTTTCTTCTTCAATATGCACCAGTTCCTCTCGTGCTGTCCGTGTGCGAAACGGGCAGTGCCTTGTTGTTACGCATCAAATTCTAACAAATACTGACATAAAATACTTGTCCAAATCAGCTGTCCCGGTAGATTGAATTATCTGGATTATCTATTTTCATCATAACATCAAAAAAATGGGGTACTGATTTGTGCATTTTGACATGTGCTGCAACACGGAATTGCCGAAGTCGATTTCGCAGTTGCTTCTTGGACAAATTTGTATATAATACGAACTAGAGATGGTTTCATCTATACCCGAATCAGGAGGTTTTTTATGCTGGACAAGTCCACCGCCGGCCGTATTTTCCGTTTCAATGCTGAATCGGATCATAATACTCCCGTGTGCTATAAGAACATTTTGCTCTATCAGATCGGCGAAGTGCGCTATGAGCAGGGCGCGGATGATGTGCATGGACAGTGGTGCTATGAGCTGAGCGTCATCCTCTCCGGATCGGGTTATTTTACCTTGGATGACAAGAAAATTGCGGTGCATAAAAATGACATCATCCTGACCCCGAAGCAGGGCGTGCATACGGTGACGGCATCCAACAATAAGTTCCGTTTTCTGTATCTGGGTTTTGATCTCCTGCCCGATGCCGCACCGGACAGTGTCCAAGCGATGCAGGAGCGGCTGCAAGGGCTTCACGAGAATCAGAGTGCCATCGACTGCTATGATGTGGCCGGACTGCTGAATAATCTGCTGGTGGAATTCAATCAGGAGCTGCCCTATTCCCAAGAGTATGTCGCAAACTGTCTGGAAAATGTGATGATTCTCACGAACCGTACCTTTGCCTATGACCGGGAGCCCAGTGTGCCCACGGATGCCGCCCTGAACCCACGCATTGTTGGCACAACAGTGTACGGACTGATTAAATATATTGAGGAGAATATCTATTCTCTGCCGGATATTCGCTCCCTCGCCAAGCAGATGCACTTCAGTTACAGCTATATCTCCCATGTGTTTAAGGAAAAAACGGGAACTACCCTGCAACACTACATCCTTCAGGCGAAAATTGACAAAAGCCGGGAGCTGATTCTGGATGGCCGCTGGACCCTGTCAGAGATTGCTAATATGCTCAATTACGAGTCTCTTCAGGCCTTCAGTAAGGCGTTCAAAAAGGAAGTAGGGGTCTGCCCGCGGGAGTACAAGAAGCAGCAGGAGCTGCTGCGGCACAATCTGCCCCATTCCAACAACGACCTGTAATCAACGAAAACGGACCCGGAGCCGCTTTGCAAAAGCGGCTCCGGTTTTTTGTGCCTTTGTGTTGACAAGGAAAGATGGCAGTGCTACATTATAATTAACATTTAGGTTAAATGTTAAAGGAGGAACCACCCATGGCGCTTCAAACCACATTGAAGGCCCTTGCAGACCCCATCCGGAGAGAAATTCTCAATCTGCTGCGGAACGGACGGATGTCCGCCGGAGAGATTGCCGATCACTTTCCGGTGACGGCAGCGTCGATCTCCCGGCATTTGTCGGTGCTGAAGGAAGCGGATCTCATTCGGGATGACCGAGAGGGCAAGTATATTTATTATGATCTGAATGCCTCTGTATTGGAGGAAATCATGCTGTGGATTACAAACCTGACAGGAGGAGATCAAGATGAAACACCTTTGGAATGAGCGGAGCGAGTTTCGCTGGCAGATGGTTGTCAGCTCTGTGGTGGTTTTGCTGCCCATGCTGATGGGCGTCGTGTTCTGGAATGGGCTGCCGGAGTGGATGCCAATTCATTGGGATGCGACGGGCAGTCCCAACGGGTACGCCCTGCGGTGGATTGCAGTGTTTGTGCTGCCGCTGGTATTGCTGGCGGTGCATTGGATCTGCCTGTTTTTCACCCTGCGGGACCCGGGCAATGAGCGGCAGAACAAAAAGGCGCTGAGCGTGGTGTTTTGGCTGATACCGGTGCTCTCTCTGGCCATGGGAGGCCTGATGTACACCTTAGCCATGAACCACCCGTTTCATACGGAGCAGATCAATGCCCTCGTTTTTGGACTGATGTTTGTGGTGATTGGCAACTATTTGCCGAAAATCCGCCGCAATAGTACCTTGGGCATCAAGCTGCCTTGGACCCTCAGCAGTGAGGAAAACTGGAACAAAACCCACCGGTTTTCCAGCCGGCTGTGGATTGCGGCCGGTATTGCCATCCTCGTTGCGGCGCCGATGTCCACGAATGTGATCCTGCCGGTGATGATTGTGAGCATTTTCGCAGCGGCACTCGTCCCCATCGGCTACTCCTATCATTACGCAAAAAAGTACGAATCCAGATAAGAAAAAGGCAGCAGGAAGGTTCCTGCTGCCTTTTTTGTGGATGAAATTATAAATCGTCGATCAGGTTTTTGCCCTCCTTGAACAACTTGTGGTGTTTGAGAATACGCAGACCGTATTGCACACCATACAGCAGCGCTACGCTGAGAACGGAAAGGAAAATGTCCAGTGCGGAGTTGCTGCCCACGATCATGTGACGGGCCACCAGGAAGACCAACACCTCGATCACATTGCCGGCGCTGGGTTTGCAGAGCATTTTCACAAACTCGATGCCTACCACCACATTGAACATATCCTCCATAAACAGAAGGAAGTCAGTGGTGTTCCGGGAGGAGAACAGCAGCTCGGCGCCGTGGGGGATGTAATAAAACAGGGAGAAAATCAAACCGACGACGACCAGAACAGCGATAATCAGTTCAATAATGTCGCAGATTTTGTGGATTGCCTGATAAATTTTTTCGTTCATTGGGAACCTCCGTAAGATGTAATATGCGGGGGTACAGGAATTCAGCGGTAGCAGAACAGGGTAAGGCTGCCGCTGCACCAGCCCAGAGAAAGGGGCAGATCCAACTTGCAGCTGACCTCGTATTCCGGGTGTTCCTTGCGCCAGTGTTCATACTGCTTGTTCAGTGCGGTGCCGCTCTTTTTTCGGGACAGACCGAAGTCGTTGCGGCTGTCGATCATTACACCCAGCTGATAGTGCCGGGAATCGTCGCTTTCCACATAGTCCAGCTCCAGCCGTTCCAGCACGGGAACCAGTGTACCGGCCAGCAGAATGGTGTCTGCCTCACAGCGCAGCCCCTGAATGTCCACCTGATGCTCCTCCAGCCAGCGAATGATGGGCAGGGAAGCCTGATCGTAGGTGGTTTTGGGCGGAAAGGTAAAGACCTGAGTTTTGCACTCAGTGGAAGTAACTTCCAGTTCCGGTTCTTTTTCCTCTGCCTTGCGGACGGCAAGATTTGCTCCGCATTTGGGGCAAAAACGGGAATCCTCCGGGATTTCCACCCCACAAAAACGACAAAACATAGCCTTAACCTCCCTTGTTCACTGGGGATACTTTACCATATCGGATGCGGCTTTGCAATGCGTTTTCCCTGAAAGTCCAGTTCCGGCAGGAAGTCCAGAGGGGCGTCCCCGGACAGGGCATCCAGCAGCAGCTCCGAGAAATGCACACAGCGCTCCACCGAAGAGCGCAGCCGCACTTCCAACAGGGAGGTCACATCAGACCGACCGCCGTAGTGGCCAACGGTGGCAGTGGTGAAGGAGAACCGATAAAAATTCTTCAGCGCTCGCCCAAAGCCGGGGCCGGTGAGACCGGGACAGCCGATGGCAGCGGCGGCAAAGCTGTCGCTGTCGTAGCGAGGCTCCGGGTCCAGAGGGTACTGGCGGTGCAGCCTGCGGTCCAGCGCCAGCTCCAGAATGGCGTGGGTGATGGGTCCGTGGCAGTTGGCCAGAACCACCGGATGACAGACCTCGTCCAGAAGGTAGTGGCTGAACCAGCCCAAAGCGTAGCCGGCAGCCTGCGGTTGGGAGAGCTGTCCCCGATAGCGTTCCAGCACGATGCGGGGCGGTTCGTTGTGCTGGGCGTGGCCCAGAACGACGAATGGATTTCGCTGATTCAGTGAGTAAAAAAACAGAGGATCAGGGCCGTAGAGCCCCAGCTGGAACCCGGCGTTCTGTCCATCCAGCTGCTGCCGGATCGTGGTGGGGAATGCGTTCCAGACCAGATTGCCAAACACACGGTGCGCATAATAATGAGGCATATGGTACCCTCCTTTCCGAAATGTGGTCTCATTATAACAGCCTTCGGGGGAAAAATACACAGGGAAGGGCTGGAAGCACAAGAACTTAACGAAATTTTTATAAAATATGGGTAAAACTGTGGGAATTTTCAGATGCCCTTGCTTGAAAATGGTAATTGTGCTAGAATGTGCTTTACTACATTGCATCGATGAATGGAGGAGACCTTCCATGACAGTTATTCCTGAATATTATCACTCCGAGCTCTCGATTTATGACACCCAGCGTGCCATCGAGCGGATCAAGCATATCTTTTTGAAGAAGCTGTGTGCGGCACTGCATCTGGTGCGTGTCAGCGCACCTCTGGTGGTGGACCCGAATATGGGCATCAACGATAACCTCAGCGGCGTGGAGCGTCCGGTGCGATTTGATGTGCCCTGTGTGGGCAGCGATGCGGAAATCGTCCACTCTCTGGCTAAGTGGAAGCGGCTTGCGCTGCACACCTATGATTTCCAGCCCGGCCGGGGTCTGGTCACCGACATGAACGCCATCCGCCGGGATGAGGACCTGGACAACCTTCACTCCATCTATGTGGACCAGTGGGACTGGGAAAAGGTGATGCTGCCGGAGGAGCGGACGGTGGAGTATCTGGAGGATACCGTGCGGCGCATTGTCACCGCCATCTGCGGCACGCTGGACGAGCTGAAGTGGCAGTATCCCCAGCTGGAAACCGAGTTTTGTCGGGATGTCACCTTCATCACCACGCAGGAGCTGGAGGACCTTTATCCGGACCTCACCCCCAAGGAGCGGGAGAACCGGATCGTAGCGGAGCATCACACGGTGTTCCTGCGGAACATCGGCGGCGCACTTCGCAGCGGCAAGCCTCACGACAACCGTGCCCCGGACTACGATGACTGGAAGCTGAACGGCGACCTGTTCTTCTGGGACGAGGTGCTGGGCTGTGCGATGGAAGTGAGCAGCATGGGTATCCGTGTCAGCCCGGAATCTCTGGATCACCAGCTGACGGAGGCCGGCTGTGATGACCGCCGGGACCTGCCCTTCCACCGTATGCTGCTTAACGGCTGCCTGCCCTATACCGTGGGCGGCGGCATCGGACAGAGCCGCCTTTGTATGCTGATGCTGGGCAAGGCTCATATCGGCGAGGTGCAGTCCTCTCTCTGGGATCAGGAAACCCTGAAACAGTGCAGAGATGCGGATGTGCAGCTGCTTTAATAAAACTTCAAAGGACCGTTTCCAAACCATCGGAAACGGTCCTTTTTTGCGCTCTTTTGCAGGGAAATCGGTTGAAATCGTGAGGTATGAGCCGCCGCCCAATGGGACAGAATATGGAAAGAAACGGAAAAAGGAGGTGCCGGGAATGGAACCACTGACCGTAAAGGAACTTGCAGCGCTGGAGAGCCAGCTGGAGCTGGAGCAGCTTTTGGTGTACAAGTGCCGGGAGGCGGCAGAAGCCACCACCGATCAGCAGCTGCGTGGTCAGTTTCGCAGCTATGCCCAACAGCATAAGATTAACTATATGACACTTTTGCAGTTTTTGGAGTGAAGGAGCGGGAACGATGACAGATCAACAGCGGCTTGCGGATATTTGGACTACGGAAAAGAAGCTGACGGAGAACTATGACGCCTTTGCGTCGGACTGCGTCCATCTCGCTTTGCGCAATGAGCTGCTCAAGGCGCTGGCACGCAGCCACAGCACCCAGACGGAGCTGCTCCTGACGGCACAGAACCGGGGGTGGAGCCGAAGTGAACCGGCGCAGCAGCAGCGGATTCAGCAGGTGAGAACACGCTTTTGGGCGGAGCAGCCGGTCTGATGGAGGGCCCGGTTGAGAAAGGGGGAACAAAGACATGAAAAAAGGGAATCTCTTGCTCAGCGGTTACTATCTCTTCTATTTTGCGGCGCAGGGCTGTGCCGCATCCTTCCTCAATGTCTATCTGGAGGAGGGGCTTGGCTTTGACGGAACCAAGCTGGGCTGGTACCATGCAGCGACAGCCTTGGCTCCGGCGCTCATCTTGCCGTTATTTGCCCATTTGGCGGATGAAAACGGAAAGGGAAAGTGGCTGCTGTCCGGAGGACTGCTCCTGCTGATTGGAGCAAGCTGGGGCTTGGGCCTGCAAAGCGCCTTGCCGGGAGCAATCCTCTGGGGGGCAGGCTGGGAGTGCGCCAGAAGCCTCTGCGTGTCCATGGCAGACCGCAGCACCATGCTGCTCCGGGGCAGCGGCTACGGCTCCACCCGAAGCGCCGGTTCTCTGGGGTTTCTGCTGGGGGGCGGTTTGATGGGAGCGCTGGCGGAATGGTGGGGGTTGGAGTATGTCCTGTTTCCCGTTTACGCCGGTCTGATCGGAGCGGCACTGCTCTGTGCGGTGGGCTTTCCCACAGTGAAAACAAAACAGACCCCGCAAACGGCTCAAAAGCCGCTGCGGAGTCTGTGGAAACTTCCGTTGATGTGGTTTGCGCTGCTGATGGCAGCACTGAGCACCGTGGGCGTCAGCGTATTGCAGCCCTTTCTGGGCACCCATCTGGTGATGACCATGGGGGTGTCCGAAGGAGTTTTGGGGTGGAACACCCTGCTGTGTGTCGGCCCGGAACTGGTGCTGCTGCCGCTGTTCGGAAAAAAGTGGCTGCCCCGATGGGGGTTCCGGGTGTCCTTTTTGGTGACCACGCTGGCCTTAGCGGTGCGGTGCATCCTCTATGCCATCGCTCCTACTCCGGCGGTGTTTTTGGCGGCATCGCTGCTCTACGCCTTCAGTATGTGTGCCTCCACCGTGGTGGTGCTCACCTTTTTGCAGGCCATCGTGCCCCAGGCACAGTACGGCGGAGCGGTGCTGCTGTCCACTGCGGTATCCACCGTGGGCAGAGCGCTGTTCGGCTGGCTCTTTGGGGTGTTGTACCGGAGCCTTGGCAGCGGCAGTATCTTCTGGTTCCTTGCCGGGTTGTCACTGGCCGGAGCGGCGCTGGTGTGGAAACTTAAAATTCCAGTTCCAGTTCCACAGGGCAGTGGTCGCTGCCCATGATTTCGGGATGAATGGAAGCCCCGGTCATGTGGGGCACCAGACGGTCGGACACGATGAAATAGTCAATGCGCCAGCCGGCATTGTTGGCTCTGGCATTGAAGCGGTAGCTCCACCAAGAGTAGGCACCGGCCAAATCGGGGTAGAGGTGGCGGAAGGAGTCGGTAAAACCGCTGGACAGCAGGGTGCGCATGCAGTCCCGTTCCTGATCGGAGAAACCGGCGTTGCCCCGGTTGGACTTGGGGTTTTTCAGGTCGATTTCTTCCTTGGCTACATTCAGGTCGCCGCAGTAGACCACCGGCTTGACCTTGTCCAGCTCCATCAGGTAGTCCCGGAGGTCTGCCTCCCACTGCTGGCGGTACTCAATGCGCTTGAGTCCGTCCTGAGCATTGGGAGTGTAGCAGCAGACCAAGTAGAACTGCTCCATTTCCAGCGTGATGAGCCGGCCCTCGGTGTTGTGTTCCGGCTTGTCCATGC
Organism: Oscillospiraceae bacterium; assembly: GCA_020025295.1. GTDB lineage: Bacteria > Bacillota > Clostridia > Oscillospirales > Oscillospiraceae > UMGS1766. Next base: position 118,572 of record JAHHSJ010000001.1, read on the forward strand.
CGTAGCGGACGCTGAGGGGCTGTTCCCGGCAGAAGATTGCGGTGCCGGAATAGCCCTTCTTTTCCGCGTAGTTCCAGTACTGGTGATAGCCTTCCAGCGGCAGCTCCACCTGACCCTCCTGCAATTTGGTTTCCTGCAGGCAGAAGAAGTCGGCATCCAGAGCGGCAAAGGAGGCCTCAAAGTCTTTTTTCAGACAGGCACGCAGCCCGTTTACATTCCAAGAGATGAATTTCATGCGTCATCCTCCTCGCTCGGTACGGTGACCAGTTTGATGATAAGCTGGGTCAGGGTGGAGATGGACTCCAGCGTGACTCGCTCACTGACGGAGTGAGCGTCGGAAATTTCGGCGCCCAAAGACACACCGGAGAGGTGAGGGGCCTTTTCCAGAATGCGGGAGGCTTCCAGACCCACATGGACGGCGGTAGCCTCCATCTCATGTCCGGTGATGCTGTGATAGCACTGCTGCACCCGGGCGAGGAAGGGGTCCGTGTCCTTTCCGTCCCAAGGGGCGTAGCGGCTGACTTGGTTCTGAGTGAAGTGGAATTTCTTTGCGTCTGCCGCAGTCGAGGCGGCGATTTCATCCATATATGCATCGGTTGCGCAGCGGGCAAAGTGACGCACTTCCAGCATATTGCCCACCTCGGTAATTACCGCCGGGTTGCCGGACTTTGCCACGGTGGAGGTGCAGTCGGTGCGCCATTCCAGTGCGCCCTGAGGCAGATTCATCAGGAAGGACAGCACATCCTTGCGGAAATCCTCAATCCAGCAGAGAAGCGGAGGTGCGCAGGGGACTGCAACGAGGGAAAGCTCCGGCTCGCTGTCGCCAAATTCTTCCCGAAGGGCCTGCTCTGTGTGCTGGATGTAGTCAAAGAAACTGTCCAGATCGGTGGTGCAGACCAAAGCCTGCGCATAGGTGGGGATGGCGTTGTAGTTGTCGCCGCCGGAGAAATTGGCTACGGCGCCACCCCAGTCGTAGAGGACCTTTGCCAGCAGAGAGATGGCGTTGCCCCGGCCCCGGTGGATGTCGAAGCCGGAATGACCTCCGATCAGACCGGAGAGAATGACATGAAAGGCGCAGGGACGAACGGTGGGGGTGCGCTGGATGGGCTGCATCCAGCTCTGACGCAGACCGCCGGCCGAGGCGAAGATGGCGGCGTCAGAGCGGAAAGCGTCCAGATTGATGTAATACTGAAAACCTTCCAGCCATTTCGGGTCCAGAGCGGCGGCACCCAGCAGACCACGCTCCTCACAGGCGGTGAAGAGCAGCTGGATTTCGCCGTGGACCAGATCGGTGCGCTGGGCGAGGTGGAGCATGACGGCAACGCCGATGCCGTTGTCCGCACCCAGAGTGCTTCGCCCGTCAGAGCGAAGGTATTCCCCGTCGTTCACCACCTTGACGGCATCGTGAGCGGGGTTCCATCGGGAGCCGGGAGCGGCCACACAGACCATGTCGGTGTGTGCCTGCAGAATGATGCCCGGTACATCCTCCATGCCCGGGGTGGCGGGCAGGATGCAGCGCAGGTTGTGGGCCTGATCCATCTGGGACATCAGCCCCAAATCGGAAAGCATCTTGGCAATAAATGCAGTGATAGCGCCCTCACCACCGGAAGGGTGGGGGATGGCGGAGAGTCGGGTAAACAGCTGACATACAGCGGAAAGAGTAGGATCCATGGTGAACAAGCTCCTTTCCTACATAGGCAACGGGGGAACACGCTTCCGGACGGCAGACCCACAGGGCTGCATTGTGCTGCGGAAGGAAATGTGTTAAAGTGACTGTAATGTGAGAAAAAAACGCCGTATTTTTGATACATACAAAGGGATCTGTAATCTTACCGAAAAAACGACTGATTTTGCTCCTAAAGTATGTTACCTGATTGTGGAGCAGATGTCAAAGGGAGATGTTTGCAAAATGGGAAAGATCGAAGGAAAACGGGTGGAAGGCGGTGCAAGAACAGGGCCGGGCAGCCGTTTGGCGGTGGCTGAGACAGTGACCGAGGAAAAAGGCTCTTATTGGGCCGCCGGCCTGTTTTTTGGACTTTGCATTCCGTTTTTGGAGGCGTTGCTGCGCCTGAGTGACAGCAAGGTGGAATTTCTCTCCATCGAGCTGCTGCGATCGGTGGTAGCTTCGGCTGCGGCAGGTATGCTGTTGTGGCTGATCGGCACTTTGATTCCCAAGAAAGGAATCAGCCGCTTTGTGACCGGCACACTGCTGCTGCTCATTACGGTGGTGTTTATTACCGAGCACTGCTGCCGGGCGTTTTTCGGCACCTATTTCCAGTTGAGCTTCATGCTGGATATGAGCGGTCAGGTGGCCGGGGACTTTATGAGTTCCGTCTTGGATGTCATTTGGCAGAATCTCTGGTTCTTCCCGGTGGCGCTGGTGCCGTTTGTCCTCTTTGTGGTGTTCCGCCGCCGTCTGCTGCCCAAGCGTAAGCCGCTGTGGGCCATGATTCCGGTCAGTCAGGCCCTGCTGGTAGTGATTTTCCAGTGCGTAACCCTGATTTTGTGTAAATTCGGCGGTGATGTGGGCTACTACACTTGGGACTACAACGCCAACAGTGCCGTGCCCCGGTTCGGACTGGTTACCGCGCTTCGGCTGGAGGGGCAGTATGCCCTCTTTGGGCTGCCGGAGGAGGAACTGCCCTTTGAAGCGGTGCTTTCGCCGGAAAAGCCGTCATCAGAGCCGGTTGCACCCCCGGAACCGGATGCTTTTGCAGACCCGGACGCTTCCGCAGAGCCGGAAGTGCCGGTGGTCTACGGCGAAAATACAATGGACATTGATTTTGCCGGGCTGATGAGCCAAAGCTCCGGACGCCTGAACCGTATGGACCGGTATTTTGCCGCTCAGACGCCCACCAAGAAAAACGCCTATACCGGCCTGTTTGAGGGCAAAAATCTGATTCTGTTCACGGCGGAATCCTTCTCCACACCAGCCATCGACGAGAAGCTGACCCCGACCCTCTATCGTCTGGCACATAACGGCTTTGTGTTCCCTAATTTCTATCAGCCGGACTGGACTCAGTCCACCACCGGCGGTGAATTTGCCGTGATGACCGGTGTGATTCCCACTTGGGTCAACGGCAAGACTTCCTTCTCCGCCAGCGTGGGCAAGGCGATGCCCTTTGCGCTGGGGTGGCAGTTTGCGGATTTGGGTTACGATGTGAATGCCTACCACAACAACACCTACAACTACTACGGACGAGATAAGACCCACCCGAATCTGGGGTATCAGTACACCGGCATCGGAAACGGTTTGGAGCTGCCCAATCCCAAGCTGTGGCCTACCTCCGATCTGGAGCTGATGCAGGCCACGCTGGATGAGAGTATTCAGGGCTATGTGAACGAGGGAAAGAAGTTCCATAACTACTACATGACCGTGTCCGGTCACTGCAACTATAACTTCAATGCCAATGATATGGCAAAAAAGAACGAGGCTGCCGTGGCTCAGGTCACCGGAAGCGAGCCGGTGCGTGCCTATAAGGCCTGCAATCTGGAACTGGAGTATGCACTGCGGTATACGGTGGAGCAGCTGGAAAAGGCCGGGATTGCCGACGATACGGTGATTGTCCTGACTGGTGACCACTACCCCTACGCCATGAGCGAGGGCTCGGTGGACTACTACAACGAGCTGACCGGTCGCAACGATAACCCCAAGCTGACCTCCCGGTATGCCAATACCCTCATTCTGTGGAGCGGCTGTATCGAAGAGCCAATCGTGGTGGAAACCCCGGCCTGCTCGGTGGATATTGTCCCCACGCTCTCCAATCTCTTCGGCCTGAAGTACGATTCCCGCCTGCTGTCCGGACGGGACCTGCTGGCACCGGATGTGCCCGTGGGACAGGTGGGGACAGATATGCACCTGGCGGTGTTTGCTGACTCCGGGTTTGGCAACAGCTGGATCAGCAATGCCGGCACTTATGAGGCATCCACACGCACCTTTACGCCCAATGACGGCGTGCAGGTGGGGGAGGACTATGTGCAGCAGGTGAATCAGATTGTGGCGGATCGCTATACCTATGCCAAATATCTGATTGGTGAGGACTATTACCGCCATGTGTTCCCTGAAGCCCCGTAAAAAACTGAAATGAGGAATGCGCCCCGACAAAAACCGCTGTCGGGGCGCATTTTTTTGCTTTTCTCTTTTTCTTTTGCGAATTTGATGGTAAAATGGAACAGATAATGTGGGGGCGTGTTGCCAAATGGCACCAAAGCCCCGGAAACGCGCCCTGTGGGCGCAGGAGGAACGATAGATGAATGCGACAATGGCCGCTGAGCTGAGCGCTCTGCTGGCACGGGGAGAAAGCCCTCTTTGGGAGCAGTCCCTGACCAACCCGGAGCGGATTCGGCTCACTTGGTCCGGAGGTGCTTTGGGAGAAACCGGGGACGACCCCTGCTTTTCCCATGTGCTGTGCGCACCCAGCCGCCTTGTTATTTGCGGCGGCGGTCATGTGGCACAGGCACTGGCAGCGGCTGCTTCGGCGGTGGGGTTTGCCATCACCGTGCTGGAGGACCGTCCGGAGATGCTGGAGGAAGGTAGTTTTCCGGCCGATGCCGACTTGCGGCTGGGCGATCTGCCGACGCTGCTTCGGGAGGGCGATTTTCCGCCCAATGCCTTTTATGCGGTGATGACCCGGAGTCACGGCGAGAATCGCCGCTGTCTGCGAACGGTGCTGGACTTGCCCCACTGTTATGCTGGGATGCTGGGCAGTCGGCAGAACAAAGCGGAGCTTCGCCGGTGGCTGATTGAGGACGGCGCACCGCCGGAGGCGGTGGCACGGCTGCATCACCCCATTGGACTTTCCATCGGAGCGGAAACTCCGGCGGAAATCGGAGCTGCGGTGACAGCGGAGCTGATTCAGTGCCGAAGCACACTGGGCGGCAGCGCCTTGGAGCAGACGGTGCTGGAGGGCTTATCAGAGCCGCCCTATGCGTGGGTCATGCTGGTGAAAACCAAGGGAATCACCCCACGCAAGCCGGGCGCCTGTATGCTGGTGCGTCCGGACGGTTCTGCTGTGGGCACCATCGGCGGCGGAGCGAGAGAGGCCGCTGCCATCCGGCAGGCGCTGGAGGTGCTGCGCAGCGGTCGGGCCGGATGCTTTACCTTTCCTGAAAACGAAGCCCCTTCCTCGTGTGGGGGCGTCGTTACTTATACCATCGTTCCCGTGAAGGAGGATGTCTGAGATGTTGAAATTTAGAAAACTTGCCTGCCCTGAAACGGTGGAAGAGGCATGGCAGCTGAACCAGAACCGGGCCAACTGCGTTCTGGGCGGTACCGGATGGCTGAAAATGGGCGATCGCCCTTGGAATACCGCCATTGATCTGGGAAAACTGGGCCTGGATACGATTGAGGAGACGGAGCAGGAGTTCCGCATCGGTGCTATGGTGACCTTGCGTCAGCTGGAGCAGCATGCGGGGCTGAATGCCTATACGCAGGGAGCCGTGCGTGACTGCGTCAAGCACATTGTGGGCACTCAGTTCCGCAACTGTGCCACCGTGGGCGGTACCTTCTGGAGCCGATTCGGATTTTCCGATGTGCTGACCTGCTTTATGGTGCTGGACGCCTCTGTGGTGCTGGCACATACGGGCGAGATTTCTCTGCCCGAGTTTGCCGCCGGCAGCTTCCCAAATGAGGTGCTGACCCATGTGGTGGTGAAAAAGACGCCTCTTGCCGTGGTGTATGACAGCTTCCGCAATTCTGACACCGATCTCCCGGTGCTGGCTGTGGCCGTTGCTCGGACGGCAGAGGGCTATCGTGCCGCCGTGGGCGCAAGACCGGCCCGTGCAGAGCTGGTGACGGCGGCAGGGAAAGCAGAACTGAAGGAACAGGTGCAGACGCTGACCTATGGCAGCAACACCAGAGCCGGCGGAGAATACCGTGCCGCTCTGGCGGATACGCTGACCGGGCGCTGCCTGAAGAGATTGGAAGGAGACGAACAGGAATGATTCTGGAACTGACGCTGAATGGAAAGAAAATATCGGCAGAGGTGCCGGAAGATATGGTCCTGTTGGATTTTTGCAGAAGTCAGGGCTGCCAGAGCGTGAAGCGTGGCTGCGAAACCTCCAACTGCGGCCTTTGCACCGTGTGGCTGGATGAAAAACCGGTGCTGAGCTGCAATGTGCCCGCCTTCCGTGCCGCCGGTCATCGGGTGACCACGCTGGAAGGCTTGCAGAAGGAAGCAGAAGAGTTCGGCGGCTATCTGGCGGACGAGGGCGGCGAGCAGTGCGGCTTCTGCAACCCCGGCTTTATTATGAATGTGCTGGCACTGGAGCGGGAACTGACTCCCGAGGCCACCGATGAAGAGATTTTGGCCTTTTTGTCCGGCAATCTGTGCCGCTGCACCGGTTATGTGAGCCAGCTGCGTGCCATTCGCCGTTGGATGAAGCGAGGTGACAAGGAATGAAGCCCATCAGTGAACTTCGCTCTGTCAATCAGGGCATCCGGAAAAAGGACTATAAGGCGCTGGTCACCGGTCAGGGCGTGTATACGCAGGATCTGGCCCCCAAGGACTGTCTGGTCGTGAAGCTGCTGCGCTCTCCCCATGCCAGTGCGTGGATTGAGTCCATTGATGTGACCCGTGCCCGGAAGGTGCCGGGCATCGAGTGCGTCCTCACTTGGGAGGATGTGCCTCACATTCGTTTTACTCAGGCAGGACAGAGTTATCCCGAGCCGTCCCCTTATGACCGCTACATTCTGGACCGCCAGCTGCGTTATGTGGGCGATCCGGTGGCTATTGTGGCCGGTGAAACGGAAGATGCTGTGGAGAAGGCTCTGAAGCTGATTCGGGTCAAGTACGAGGTGCAGGAGCCGCTGCTGGACTTCCGCAAGGCACTGGATAACCCGCATGTGATTCATCCGGAGGACGATTGGAAGATGAACTTCGATCAGGGCAACGCCGTGGAGCGCAACCTGATCAGCCATGAGGAGAGCAGCGACGGAGATGTGGAAGCCGTGCTGGCGGACTGCGATGTGGTGGTGGACGAAACCTACTACACCCCCTCGGATAACCAGACGCCCATGGAAACCTTCCGTGCCTGTGCCTATATGGATACCTACGGCCGACTGAATCTGCTGCCGGCTACCCAGATTCCCTTCCATGTGCGCCGCATTATCGCCACCGCTTTGGGTATTCCCAAAAGTCAGGTGCGTGTAGTGAAACCTCGTATCGGCGGCGGCTTTGGCGCCAAGCAGACGGTGGAGGCAGAGCCGTATCCGGCCATTGTGACTTGGCTCACCGGCAAGCCGTCCATGATTGTTTACACCCGGGAGGAAGCCATGAGCTGTGGCTGCCCCCGTCATGAGATGCAGATTCATGTCCGTGTGGGCGGTGACCGGGATGGTCACATCCGAGCCATTGCGATGGAGACCCTGTCCAATGGCGGCGCCTATGGAGATCACTCCACTACGACCATGGGTCTGTCCGGACACAAGGCGATTTCTCTCTACGGAAAGCTGGACGCCTATTCCTTCTCTGCCAGCTCCGTTTATACCAATACGCAGGCGGCCGGCGCTTACCGTGGCTTCGGTGCGACGCAGGGCATCCATGCCGTGGAATCCGCTGTGGATGAGCTGTGCCACAAGCTGAATCTGGACCCGGCCAAGGTGCGTGAACAGAATCTGGTGCGGCAGGGACAGGTGGTGCCCTCCTACTTCGGAGAGACCATGACCTCCTGCACCTTGGACCAGTGCCTGCTGCGTGTGAAGGAAATGATTCATTGGGACGAGAAGTACCCCCGTCAGGTGCTGCCCAACGGACACATTCGCTCGGTGGGCATGGCTATGTCCATGCAGGGCAGCGCTATTTCCGGCATTGATGTGGGCGGCGCTACGATGAAGGTCAATGACGAGGGCTTTGTCAACCTGCTGATCGGTGCGGCGGATATGGGTACCGGCTGTGATACCACGCTGGCACAGATTGCGGCAGAATGTCTGGAAATTCCGGTGGATCAGGTGGTGACCGCACAGGTGGATACCGACACCTCTCCTTATGACTCCGGTTCCTACGCCTCTTCTACGGCATTCCTGACCGGCGGCGCAGTGTTGAAATGTGCCCAGCAGCTGATTGAGAAGATTAAAGCGGAGGCCGCCCGGCAGAAGGGCTGGGAGGAGTCCGATTTGGATTACCATGACGGTCTGGTGGAACACCTTCCCACCGGCACCACGGTGACGCTGGGTGAAGTGGGTTATGCGTCCGAGATGGGCGGTATCCCCATGGTGAGCACCGCCACCAATACCTGCCCCAACTCTCCTCCTCCCTTTATGGTGGGTGCGGCAGAAATTGATCTGGACCCGGAAACCGGCAAGGTGACGCTGGTGGACTATGCCGCCGTTGTGGACTGCGGAACGCCCTTGAACCCCAATCTGGCCCGAGTCCAGACCGAGGGCGGCATCGTGCAGGGCATCGGCATGGCGCTGACGGAAACCGTGCGCTATGAGCCCAACGGACGACTCATCGAGAGCAACTTCCTCCAGTACAAAATTCCGGCCCGTACCGACATTTGCCCCATTCGTGTGGAGTTTGCCCCCAGCTACGAGCCTCAGGGCCCCTTTGGTGCCAAGAGCATCGGCGAGGTGGTCATCAACACCCCCTGTCCTGCCATTGCCAACGCTCTGCAAAACGCCTGCGGCGTGCGTATCCGTGAGATGCCCATTACGGCAGAAAAGGTGTGGAAGGCACTGCATCAGAAATGAACATCGGTTTGATCCTGCTGGCGGCGGGCTTGTCCCGCCGCTTCGGGACAGAAAATAAGCTGCTTTACCCGGTAGAGGGGAAAGCACTGTATCTCCACGCATTGGAGCGGCTGGACGGACTGCGGAGCGAGCAGATTTCCCTCGTGACGGTGACCAACACCCCGGAAATCCGGGCGGAGTGTCAGTGCAGAGGAATCACAGTGGTTCCCAGCCCACAGGCCGAGCTTGGCATCTCCCACAGCATCCGTGCCGGTATGGATGCGCTTCCGGAGGTGGACGCCGCCGTGTTTTTCGTGGCGGATCAGCCGGGATTACACCCGGACACCATTCGCCGCTTCTTGTTCGAGTGCGAAACCCGGCAAGCCCCCCTTGGCTGCGTGTCCGGCCCGGAAGGCTGGGGAAATCCTGGCTGGTTTTCCAAGAAATTCTTTCCGGAGCTGATGGCTCTGGAGGGGGATCGGGGCGGTCGATGCATCCTCAAAGCGCATCCGGAACTGGTTTGCACCGTGGCGGCGGAACCGGAGGAACTTTGGGACTTAGATTGCCGTCCGGCAAAAAAGAAATAGCGTTAATTTTTTAACAATTGCTTGCATTATGCTTGGAAATGTGGTAAAATGTTGGAAATGAAAGTGAGGTTTGCCGCATGAAGGAATTTGATATTAAAACAAAAATCTATTTCGGCGCCGGAGCATTGGAGCGCCTGAAACAGCTGCCCTATCATCGTGCTCTGATCGTCACGGATCCCTTTGTTGTGACCAGCGGCCTCATTAAGCTGGTTACCGAACCGCTGGACAAGAAAGGAATCGCTTACAGCATTTTTGACCATGTGGTGCCCGACGCACCGCTGGACAAGATCGTGGAAGGTGTGCAGGCGCTGACGGACTATCAGCCCGACAGCATCATCACCGTGGGCGGCGGCAGTGCCATCGACTCTGCCAAGGCCATTCGTGAGATCGGCGCACGCACCTCCAATACGGAGCGTCTGCCCATGATCGCCATTCCCACCACCAGTGGTACCGGCAGCGAAGTCACCAGCTTCAGCGTGATTTCCAACCCTGAGGAGCATACTAAGTATCCTCTGGTGTCCGATGACCTGCTTCCGGACGAGGCTATTCTCGATGTGGAGATGGTCAAGAGCGTTCCTGCAGCCATCACCGCCAATACCGGCATGGATGTGTTTACCCACGCTCTGGAAGGCTATGTCAGCCTGCGCTACAATGAGTTCAGCGCCGCTCTGGCAGAAAAGGCCGTCGAAATCTGCGGCAGCTGGCTGCTGCGCAGCTATTTTGATAACAACGATACCCATGCCCGTCAGAAGATGCATGTGGCTTCTACGCTGGCCGGTCTGGCATTCAACTCCTCCGGTCTGGGTCTGAACCACAGCCTTGCTCATCAGCTGGGTGCTCAGTTCCATATTCCTCACGGTGCGGCAAACGCCATGCTGCTGCCCCATGTGATCGAGTTTAACTCCGAGATCAACGCCCACTCCAAGAGCCGTCAGGTGTACAGCCAGACTGTCCATCGCTATGAGACGCTGGCCCGTGTGCTGGGTTTGCAGAACTTCAACACCATCACCACTGTGCGTGCTCTGGTGGCATGGACTCAGTTCATGATGAAGGAAATGGATATGCACACCTGCGTGAGCGAAACCGGCGTCTGCACCAAGGAAGAGTACGAGGCCGCTATCCCCACCATGGTGGAGGCTGCCCTGCGTGACCGCTGCACCCCGGATAACCCCCGTCAGGCCACTCCGGAGGATCTGGCGAAGATTTATCGCGATCTTTGGTAAGAATACAAAATCAAAAAGCACCCCCACTTGCAGTGGGGGTGCTTTTTTCTGTATGTTTCAGCGCTTGGAGATGTCCACATACTCCCG
>JAHHSJ010000010.1 GCA_020025295.1 Oscillospiraceae bacterium
CGCTGACCTCTTGAATGCCATTCAAGCGCTCTCCCAGCTGAGCTATACCCCCAAAGCACTTGATTATAATACATGATTCCCCCGCTTTTGTCAACACATTTTTTGCATTTTCTTTTTTGACTCTTTCCTCGATTCATTTCTGTCAAAATAACCCCTGTACTTTCAAGGCTTACAGGAAACACCGAAGAGAGTTCTCCCCTCGGAATTTCCTTTTCCTTTGTCACAATCTGGCACATTCATATCGGCTCAGTTCCAATCCCAGAAGCTTCATAATCTGCAGCTCATCCATGGCGTCAAAGAGTGCATTATGGGTTTCAGCATAATTTACATCACCCGACAACAGCTGAAGCATCGGTTCTACGCCGTAATGATTTTTTAAGCGACCGGTGCGGCAGCACGGCGCGTTCGCCGAAATATGTACATTATGCTGGCGATAGGCGGCGATTCGCATGATATCATACCAGCACAGCCAGGAAATTTCCGGCAGATGGTTTCGGTCAAAACGGGCGTTATACGCAAACAGTTTCGTAACGCCCCATCTGGAAAGCCATCCTGTGATTTCCTCCATTGCCGTCTGACGCAGGGCATACCGTGTCGGCATGGTACGAACCAAATCCAACACTCCGGAATACATTCCGCCCACTTCACACTCCGGTGTGAACACATAATATCTGGAATCCACAGTTTCAAAGGTTTTGGAATCAGCCAGAACGACACCGATCGACATCACTTCATCCTTCCAATTTGTTTCTGTATCCAACACGGCAAAGTAACCCATGCTTGTTCCTCCCTATTTCAAATGTTTGATCCATTTGCTGCTCTATTCTACCAAATTTAATATGCAATCTCAAACATATCTGTTTATCTGCTATGTTTTCCCTTTTTCCTGCCGTTTCTTCATTTTAGCTTGACAAATACTATGAAATCATATATCTTTTATACGATTAGCAATTCAATTGTATATTGTATCAAAGCACCTTACCATTGGATATGCAAAGATTTCTCTGTGATTCGATGCAAGGTGATTTTTTTATGCGTTAGTTAGTATTTGCTAACTAACGCATAAAAGCAGAGGTTCCTCCTCTGTGCGTATGGATATCGAACCTTTGCAGTGATGCCTTCCTGAATTCCAAAACAGAAAAGAGACTTTAGCATGATTGACAAAAAACTCCTGCACCTATTAGGAAATAACAAAAAATACATCTTCATGGCGGTTGGGCTGATGCTGCTCGGTTTGGCTGCGAACATCAGTATTACTGCCTGCATCTGCTGGTGCATCGCTCTGCTGATTAGCAACGCAGAAGCCAGCGCCTACCTGCTGCCAGCTGTCTGTGCCGCCTGCGCGATGGTGGTTCGTTACTGCACCACCCGATGGGTCGGCAGTGTCCGTGACACACTGGGCCGGGAAGCAAAAAAAGATCTGAGAAAGCAGCTCTACGAAAAAATGGTTCGTCTTGGTGTGAAAACCACTGACCAGATGAGTATGGCAGGTCTGACGCAGATGTCCATGGAAGGCGTGGAACAGTTGGATCTCTATTATTCCTCCTACATTCCCCAGTTTTTCTATGCCATGCTGGCTCCCTTCATTCTGTTTGCGGTCACCGTTGGCATTCAGTGGCGTGTGGCAGTCGTCCTCATCTGCTGTGTCCCTCTCATTCCGGTTTCCATCATTGCCGTGTCCAAGTATGCAAAGAAGATTTTCGCAAAATACTGGGGCAAATATACTTCTATGGGCGATACCTTTCTGGACAGCGTGCAGGGCTTAAAGGAGCTGAAAATCTTCAAGGCGGATGCGGCTCGGCACGAGAAAATGAACGAGAGCGCCGAAGAGTTCCGCCGGATCACTATGAAGGTTCTGGTCATGCAGCTGGCCAGCACCACGATCATGGACTTAGTTGCCTACGGCGGAGCCGGTCTTGGTATTGCGATGGCGATTCTTTCTGTCACCAAGTGGGGACTTACCCCTGTGATGGCTCTGTTTCTGGTTCTGGTTGCCGTGGAGTTTTTCCTGCCGCTGAGAGCCTTTGGAAGTGCATTCCATATTGCAATGAACGGCGCCAGCGCCGGAAAAAACATTCTCTCTTTGCTGGAACTTCCTGACCCGGAATGGGGGGACAAGTCCCTAGACGGAACGAATCTGGCTCTTCGGACGGTCACCTTCTCTTATGACGGTAAGCGTGATGTGCTGCAAAAAGTGGATATGGTCTTCCCGGAAACCGGAATGACCGCCATTGTCGGTGAATCCGGCTGCGGCAAATCCACGGTGGTCAGCCTGCTTCTGGGCGTTCATCGTCCCCAAATCGGCACCGTTACCGCCGGAAGTATGCCAATCACTCAGCTATCCAGAGAAAGCTACTACGGCAGTTTGGCCGCGGTCAGTTACAACACCTATATTTTCCATACCTCTGTCCGAGAAAACTTCCATATGGCAAAAGAATCTGCCACAGACGAGGAGATTTACGAAGCGCTGAGCAAAGTGAATCTGGCGGACTTCATCCGGGAGAACGGCGGTCTTGACAAAGTGATTGAAGAGGACGCCAACAACATCTCCGGCGGCCAGAAACAGCGTCTGGCGCTTGCCATTGCTCTAGTCGCAGACAAAGCGATCTACATCTTTGACGAAGCCACCAGCAACATCGACATTGAGAGTGAAGCTATCATTATGCGCAACATTAAAGCACTCTCTCGGCAAAAAAGTGTCATCGTCATTTCCCACCGCCTGGCAAACATCGTAAACGCCGACCACATTTACTACATGGAATCCGGAGAAATCAAGGAATCCGGTACCCATACATCCTTGATGCAGCAGGGCGGCGGATACGCCAAACTCTACACAGCACAGAAAAATCTGGAGCAGGGTTACAAGGAGGTGCGGGAATGAAACAGCAGAAGCTGCGCCGCAGCGGCGCTAAAATTATGAGCAGTCTGATTCTCCTTCTGGGCAGCCTTGCTTACATTATGATCCTCGCTGTCATCAACGGTTCTTTGGGTTTTGTTTCTGCCATGGGCGTCACCGTTTTTGGTGCCGTTGGCATCGCCAAGGCTCTTGGGGAAAGCATTCCCCTGTCATATGGGTTGATTCTCGGTCTTACCATCGGCTGCGGATTGCTCCGGGGTTTGCTCCGTTACTTCGAGCAGTACTCGAACCACTTTATTGCATTCCGCCTTCTGGCGGTAATTCGGGACAAGATTTTCGGCGCTCTGCGCCGACTGTGTCCCGCCAAGCTGGAGAACAAGGAAAAAGGCAGCATTATTGCCATGATAACCTCGGACATTGAAACGCTGGAGGCCTTTTACGCCCACACGATCTCCCCCATCTGCATCGCTGTTCTGGTCTCTCTGGCTGTAATCCTCTTTGTCGGCTTCGTTTCCAGCTGGTATCTGGCTCTGGTGGCTCTTCTTGCTTACCTTCTGATCGGCATTGTAGTTCCTATGATCTCTTCCCGGGCTTTGAAGGCCTCCGGAGTCCGTTACAGAGCGGAATTTGCATCCTTTAACGCCTATTTTCTCGACAGCATCAAGGGCATCAAGGACATTGTCCTGAACGGCTCCGGCGCACAGAGAGAGCAGGAAGTCAACCGCCGGTCGGATGTTCTGCTGGGAGAAACCAAAAAAATGAAGCGAGATATTGCGAAAGCCTCCGCTTTTACTGAACTTGCGGTTTCCCTTTCCATCATCGTTACCCTGATCGTGGGCATTGTACTGGTTCACAAAGATATACTCTCCATCGGATTCATGATTATCGGCGTGGTCACGGTGTTCTCTTCCTTTGGTCCGGTAATTGCCATCTCCGCTCTGCCCGGGAATTTGACTCAGACCTTTGCGTCCGGTGACCGAGTGCTGAATCTGCTGGAGGAAGAACCCGTCGTCAAGCCGGTGGAGCAGGGCGAGAAATTCCATTTTGAAACTCTTGATGTTGAAAATCTCTCTTTCTCCTACGATGGATCCACAGAAGTTCTGAAAAACATTACCATGCACGCCCAAAAGGGAGAAATCATCGGCATTGTGGGACAGTCCGGCTGCGGAAAGTCTACCTTCCTGAAGCTGCTGCTCCGATTCTGGGAGAAATCCTCCGGAACCATCCGCTACAACGGAATCGACATTGATTCCATTGACAGTGATAGCTTGCTGGACAATGTCACCATGGTCAGTCAGACCACCTATCTGTTCGACGAAACTATCGAGGACAACCTCCGCATTGCGAAACCGGACGCCACTCAGGAGCAGCTGGAAGCGGCTTGCCGCATGGCTTCAATTCACGACTTCATTCTGACGCTTCCTGAGGGCTATCAGACCTCGGTGGGTGCCTTGGGCGATAACATGTCTGCCGGCGAAAAACAGCGTCTTGGTCTCGCCAGAGCGTTTCTGGCCGGCTCGGATGTCATTCTGCTGGACGAGCCCACCAGTAATGTGGACAGCATTAACGAAGGTATCATTCTGACGGCGCTCAAGGAGCAAAAAAAGAACAAATGTATCATTCTGGTTTCCCATCGGGAATCCACCATGGCGATTGCCGACCGGGTCTACCGTGTCGAGAAAGGACAAATGTATGAATCTTAAACGCATGATTTTCGTCGCATTGGGTTGTATCTGCTTAGGCCTCGGCTGCATCGGTATTGCACTTCCAGTTCTTCCTACGGTACCGTTTTTTCTCGCAACCGCATTCTTTTTCGCAAACTCCTCTCAGCGGCTTCACGATTGGTTTGTCGGCACCAAGCTTTACAAAAAACATCTGGAGTCTTATGTCCAGAAGCGTGGCATGCTGATGAAAACTAAGCTGACCATTCTCACTTCCGTCACTTTAATTATGGGCGTCGGCTTCTTCATGATGTTTCGCAAGGCGGTTTATGTCCCCTGTGTCATTCTGGGCATCGTTTGGGTCTGCCATGTGATCTACTTCCTGTTCGGTGTGAAAACGATTCGGGAAGAGACCTGCGTGGATGAAAACGAATGTGCCGCTCTCTAACCTCATGTAATAGGGTAAAAAGCCTCATACGGATTTCCGTGTGAGGCTTTTGCCCTGTTTTAATCATCAGCCCTTTCTATCAAAAAAATGTTATAAGACACCGGCTATGCCTGGGGCATATAACAAAAGATTGAAGCCAGCGAAGTTCGCTGGCTTCAATCTAAACTTTCATAGAAGATGCTTCTGTGTATCTGTAATGGTAACTTAATTTCAACATTACAGGTATACCGCACCTATGAATGGTCCTATAGTGCTAAAGTAGTATATTGACCATGCAGTTTACCCAACCAATTTCGCTTGCAACACAAAATTTCTCACCTTTTCTCGATCTACTGGTTCAGAAAGAATACCTTCTTTTTTAAACCCACTACCTACAATTGCACCATCAACTTTAGGCCAGATCCGAGAAATATTATTCTCATTCAAACCACTGCCAATCAACAGGGGAATTTTCAAGTCTTTACGAACTCCTCCGATTAGGTTGACATCTGGTGCAATACCAGTTGCCGTCCCGGTTAATATTGCAGCATCTGCGCCACTAGTCTGAATATCATGTGCTTTTTCTGCCAGCGATCGATCCGCTGTAATTGCATGACTACCGTGTTTGACTTGGAAATCGCCAAAAATCATAATTTTTTCTGCATCAATTGCACGACGATACCGCATCAACGCTGGAGCCGAGGCCCCTACATAACCGCTGTTTGAAATATATGCGTTCATCAAATTAAAGCAACGAATAAACTGGGCATCTGCGGCCTTCGCTACCGCCAAAGCCATTTCCGGCCCATTCAGATGCACATTGATTCCTAATGGAATTTCCGGAAAATAGGCACGAACTTTTGCGGCTGCAGCTGTCAAAAACGCAACCGTCTCCGGACCAATATCACTTCCAACCAAGAATGGCGTGTCGAACTGATTTTCGATCTGAACAGCATCTACTCCGCCCTCAATAAGAGCCTCCGCATCCGCCAAAGCTAGATCGTAGATCTTATCCAAATTTCCTGCATATCCTGGTGCCCCGGGAAGTGCTTTCAAATGGATCATGCCGATAATTGGCTTTTTATTTTTCCATAATTCCGAGAACATATCGTTATTCTCCCACAACCTGAACATATACCTTTCGGTCACGCGGTCCATCAAATTCGAAGAAATAAATCTCCTGAGAAGAGCCCAGCATCAACTTGCTATCAGACACAGGGAACATCTGCTGTGCATTTATCAAGATTGACTTCAGATGGCCTGCTGCATCCGTAGCAGGATCACACGTATGAGCAAAAGGAGTATCAATAGGGACAATCTTTCGAACAAATCTATCTACATCGATTAGTGCATTCGGATCGATTCCACAGGCAATCAAAACCCCCGCGGTTGAATGAGGAGTATAAACGAGACAAATTCCTTCCTTGACACCGCTAGATTCCACAATCGATTGAACCTGTTCGGTAATGTCGTACATGCTGTGTCCTTCGGTTTTTATCCTGATCTCTTTCATTATTTTACACCTGCCATCCTGCAACAGGTCCCGTGTACAACAGATCAATCACATGCTTTAAATCAACATCATGAGGAGCAT
The DNA here is from genome assembly GCA_020025295.1 of Oscillospiraceae bacterium. Lineage (GTDB taxonomy): Bacteria > Bacillota > Clostridia > Oscillospirales > Oscillospiraceae > UMGS1766. The sequence goes on from JAHHSJ010000010.1 coordinate 6,540, forward strand.
CCGGATCCTTGAAAGACAGACGAGACAGTTCACATGCAAACATATGTAACACTACCATACTTGCAAGAACAGCAGAACATTCACCTAACTCGTCAATAAAAGGCGCTACATGGACAACGGTTTCGCATTCTTCACATGCTACATCACCAATAACAAGCACTCGTGCACACTGATTGTGTGCATATTCAATTACCTGTCGTTCGCGATGATCGCTAATGTTATTACCAATCACAATCACAGCATCAGCGCTCTTAATTGCAAAGCCGTTCATGTGGAGATATTCTTCAGCGTTCGTTGTCATAGATCTGCAACGATTCGTCTCGATGATCTTTGCAGCTCCGATCATACTTGCACTTCTAGCGGGTCCGCTACCTGCAAATGCATAGGTTCGAGCTTCTAAAAACTTCTGAGCATTCACCTTAATCTTAGAATACTCTTCTGCATAAATTCTACGGATGACATCCGGAACTTTTGTTTCAAGTTCTTCCAAAAGATGATCACAACCAACGGCATTTTCAGGACACATAACTTTACCCATCTGAGCTGCCAATGCATACATCAGAGCAAGGCCGCTTGTACTCGTCTTTGTCGGAAACGACTTGGAAACGCCAGTTGCCGTTGTTACCAGGGGGACCGTACAATCCATCCCCAGAGGACTATCCGCATGATTGGTCACACCAACTGCAATACCATGGCATGAATTCACGTATTCCAGAGATTTCAAGACATACAATGACTTACCAGATGAGCTAAACAAGACCACCATAGAGTCTTCATCAACTTTAGGACGCATCAAATAGAAATCGTAAGCCTCATAGCCAACAGATTCTACGTTTGCATATTTTCGAAATGCATAGGCGGCAGCATGACCGATAAAATAGCAGTCACCAGATCCCACAATGTAGACACGTTTGACATTAGTGTACTTCTCTGCCACACTAACTAACTGCTCCTGAAGATCTTTCATGAGATTTTCAATGGCATCAGCCTGCTCCATCATCTCATTCGGAAAATAATAATCATCCCAATTGATTTTCATAGTCTATTGCCCCTTTCTCAGATAACTCTCAATTTCCTCTCTCGATGGCATTGTTCGTGCACCAAATCTGGTAACAGAAATTCCTGCGGCTACCGTTGCAAAACGCATAGCATTCTTTACATCCAGTCCAATCATTTCTGCATATACATATGCCGCAGCATAAGTATCGCCTGCCCCAGTTGCGTCCAAAGCAACATGATCAGAGGACGGCTGCTCGTAAATGATATGCATCTGTTGATCCAGAAGGTAAGATCCTCGCTTTCCATCTTTAACAATGAAGGTCTGTCCTTCAGTAGGCCGCAAATCAAGGGCTTCCATCTCACTCTTGCCGGCCAGAATCACGTCGCTCAGGTTACACAGTTTCTGCATTGAAGTCTTCACTGCAGGAGGAACTGCGTCCGGCGGGTAGCGAAGGTTCGGATCAAAATAAATCTTTGCTCTTCCCTTCCAACTAGGGAGAATAGACAAAATACTTTCCTCCGCAGGATGAATGCCCGCCATTACACCAGATACAAAAATCGCCTCAGGTTCTACCTGATCCAAATAGCCCATATCTTCCAGAGTCAATTGCTCATAAGCAGAGCCGTTTGCTAGAACCCAAATTGTGCGTTCTCCATCCGGAGTTACAGCAATAATTACTTGGGCGCTTGGATAATCAGGATCTAGCAGAATACCTTGATTATCAACATTATACTGACGCATATCTTCTTTCAGAAAATTGCCAATTTCATCATCACCTAATCGGCAGATGATCGATGTGTCTGCACCCAACACACCTAGGCCAGCAGCAATATTTCCCCCTGTTCCTCCACTGTTTCGAACCAGCGGGGTGCCATAGGTGCCCTCTCCACAATCAGGATAGGCTACAAGCTTTGTTAGCAGATCTGCAAAAATATCGCCAATTATTACAACACGTTTTGATTCACTCACATTGAACCCTCCTTTCGCAGGGGCTTTACTTACTGAGGTGCACGATTCAATTTGATAAACATATCTCCGAACACAGCATCGCGATATACATATTTGCACACTCGCATCATGTGACGGTTCGAATCAAGTTTCCAATGTACATCATCCGTAAGCCAAGGAGTCGGCTCAAGACTGGACGGACACCAAGTGGGGTTAATCATGTAGGCCACGGTGGAAATGTCCCAAATGACTCTTGACGGAGATACGGCTGTATCTGTCGTTGGAACGCCGGCCTCTCCATAATCATCCAGGCCCTTACAGTATGTCTTATTAAATAAACTCAACCAATTAAGTCCCATTTTCTGGGTTAACTGGCTCGTAACTAGTTCAGTCAGATAAGTTCCTACACAGGTTCGTCCCTTCAGATTAGTTTCCAGTTCAGGAGCCGTTGTAGTAAGGTTGGATGCAACTGTCATACACGGAACGAGTACAACAGGCACACCAGAATCCAGAATAATCTGTGATGCAAACAAATCCTGACCGAGATTAAACTCAACCGCACTCGGCCAATGAAGCGGCTGTCCTGCCAGCCAAACTACAACAATTTTCTCAATAATCGTTGGATCCATGAGAATTGCAGAAGCAATATTTGTAATCTCACCAATGGCAATTACATAGAGTGGCTCATCACTCTCATGAGCACGCCGAATCAAGTCGCGAGCAGCTTCGCTGTCTACCAAATCCTCTTTGCTGGTCATATATCTAGGAGATCCACGAAATACTTTTCCCTCTGGATTTATTTTCAGCAAAGAAAACAGATGAAGGATTTCCTGATAGCTCTGCTCCATTCCTTCTGCAACTACGGAGGTCATAGGCAAAACCGTTTCACCCATCATATTGGCAAGAAATGCAGACGAAAATGGCGCTGCATAAACTGCCTCGACATCCAAGCGCTCAGGAGACAAAAGCGCATATGCAATTGCAAACTGGTCATCAACCTCGTTATAGGTGTCTGAGTCAATGACAACGCGGACCTTCTTGTCAGGAGGCGCTAGACGCTGTTTACGCACTTCATCTGTGATAACAGGAAACTTCATAACAAATACTCCCTTTCATTTATCCATGTAAAACCGACTGCGTGTTTTTCCTGTGCAGCAGCTTCACAACACGGTCCGTATTCTGTGCAAAAATCATAACAATCAGCAGGAACACACCCAAAACAACATTCTGGAAGGTGTCCGGCATACCGATTGCGATCAGTCCAATAAAAATAACATTCAGACTGAACTGACAAACAAAAATACCAACTGTCAAATCCGAAATGCGCTGAAAAACCATGGCCAGCAAAATGCTGATCAATGGCTTAAACACAATAGTGACACTGCCTAATCCAGTCTGTGCTCCCACAGAACCAGACTGACTCAGAGTCAGAATTGCTGCCATCGCAATAAAGATCGCTCCATAAACAAAAGATTTAAACTTTACCATTCCGGTCATAATACCAGCATTCTTAGCCACCACTTCATTGCTGCCAACTGCACGCATATGGTAGCTGAATTCTGTGTGATTGATAATGAAATAAAAAATCAATGCAGACACAACAAACACAATCACGATATACGGAGATGCACCGAGAAAGGCGTTCTCTGTGTCGATCTGAACAAAGCCGAAGCGCCCTGCCATCATCTTTCCTACAACTTCAAAAACCATGGTCAGACCCATCGTCAAAACGAGGGATGGAATCCGCAGGAACCAGTTCAGCAGACCAGTGATTGCTGCAGTGATAAAACTAGCAACAAACGCACCAACTATCATACCCAACATTCCATATTGCGAAGCCAGAAGTCCACCAACCACGCCGCTGATGATAATACGAGAACCAATGGTGAAATCAAAAATCCCACAAATGTTGCCGTATGCAACCGCATATGCGGTAATAGTAGGAATGATGGATTGTAAGAATATCGTATAAACACAGTTCCAGTTGCTGAAGCGTTCAAAGCTAACACACAGGAAAAAGCAATAAATCAGAACTGGCAGCAGCAGCGTTTTTACGGTATTTATTAAAAACTTTTTCATATCTGACCATACCTTTTCGAATTATTTACGACCTCACTTACAACTCACTTACAAAACAATGACATTCGGGCAGGCAGGTTAGTGCCTGCCCGAACCAGCATCACAAACCTACATTTGCTTACTTGCTATGGCGCTCAACCACATCGGCCACAGAGAAGCCTTCCAGCAGATCATAGATATAATCTTCGGAGACATCCTTGTTATAGAACTTAATCATCAAATCACGAATCTCATCCTGAGTATAGATAGGAGTATCGCCCAGAAAGTATTCCGTATACTCTGCAGCCTCTTCAGCGCTCGTCAACTCCAAGTAAGGAGTAATGATAACAGCAGGACCATCATCATTAATGGGAGTGCCAATCACCTTATTGACGAGAATAACTGCGGACATCATCGGATCAATTTGCTGCTGTCCACCATAAGAAACATGGAAAGAGCCGTCCTGCAGATAATCGCCCATCGTTGCGTCAAAGTCAATTCGACCAACAACAACCTCGCCGGCCTTACCATGATCTGCCAGAGTTTTTTCAATCGTAGGCAGAGCACCAGGACAATAAGTGCCCAGAAGCAGGATACCGTCCATCTCTGGATAGGCAGCGATATAGCTTTCAATCGTCTTGGTCATATCGGTTTCAACGGTAATGCCGTAGGTGGTGTTCAGTAGATTAATATTGCTCTCCTCAACGCCCATGGCTGCGCCTTTATCACGCAGGTCGGAAGAAGTATCGCCCTTTGCAATATTGATGCAGCACAGGTTTTCAACGCCCATTTCCGCCATCTTGCAAACAATGTTAGATGCGCACTGTTCATCATCCTCATTGCAAGAGCCAGCAAACCACTCGGAACTATGAATTTGCTCACGAATGCTATCATCGCTAATCGTTCTAAACATAGTAGCCCAATACACACCAGCATCTGCGCACATGGCATCTACCGTAGGAAGCATGGAGTCAGAAGCCGGCATAAACAGGATGCCGTCCACATCGCGGCTGATCAACTCAGAAATATTGTTAATCAAGGTATCTGCGGTGAGATCAGTCTTGACGGTGACCAACTCGCCTCCAGCAGCCTCAACAGCTGCTTTCACACTCTGATGAATGGAGATCCAAGTGGGATCGGTGCTTGCCGTATCCCAAGGAAAACCAATCTTGAATGCTGCCGGGGCATCACCCTGCTCATCAACAACTTTATTGTTCGATCCAGCACCACTATTCGCAGAGTTGTCCGCGTTAGTGTTACCACAGCCGACCAAAACACTAAATGCCAGAGCTACAACCATAACCAACGCTAACAGTTTTTTCATTTTCTTCATTGTTTTCTCCTCCTTATTTTTTACAGAATGTACTTCTGTATCATTTACGCTTACTTAATCACGGACGCATTCTTTCGGTCAAAACTTAACGCAACAACAATAACCAAGATAACGCCCTGGACTACTTGTTGAACCAAGCCATCAATTCCGGCCAATGACATACCGCTCTTCAACACGGCCATTGCCACACTACCAATCACAGCAGAGCGGAAACGGACAGGCCATCCACCCGTCAGGGGCATACCGCCAAACAGAACGGCAAGCAAAACATCAAATTCCAATGCATTACCGGTGCTAGAGGATGCTGTACATGCGCGAATCAACGTAAAGAACCCAACCAATCCGCACAGCAAGCCGCAAAGCCCAAACGCCATCAAACGTGTCTTTGCTACCTGTACACCCGACTGTTTTGCAGCCTCTTTTGAAGCACCAACCGAACGACAGTGTTTGCCAAAACTACAATGCTCAAACATGAAATACAGGACAATTAAGGTGACTGCAAAAACAGTAATCTTGACCCAGTCCCGATCGAAAACACGCATTTCAATTGGGACGCCAACAGATCCATTTAGGAACCAAGTAGTTAGTCCTCTGAATACGAATGACATTGCTAACGTACCAATAAAGGATTCTACTCGAAGTTTTGCAATTGCAAACCCGTTGATCAATCCAATAAGTAAACCGGTCAAAACTGCCACAGGTAAGACAAACCAAAGATTTACTTTTGCTGCAAATGCACCCATTGCAGCCGCAAAGCCGACTATGGCGCCCACAGACAAATCCAACTCTCCCAAAGAGAGCACGAAGGCGTAGGCCATTGAAATCATGCCGATCGTGAAGAAATTATTGAAAATATTCATCAGGTTTCGTTTACCAAGCAGCAACCCACCGGTCATAATTTCAAAGATAAGTACCACGAGAATCAATCCAACAAATGAGATATTATTCAGAAGAAATGTCTGAAATTTATGGCCGCTATCTTGGGATATCTTTTGCTTTACCATTTCACTCACCTCTCAGACCATTTTTTGAATTAATTTTGCTTCTGACAATCCATCTCTACGATAAAACTCACCAGAGATCTCGCCGTCTTTCAAAAGGACAATTCTATCGGACATACCAATCAACTCCGGCAGTTCTTCAGAAATGAGCACAATAGACTTTCCTTCCGCCTTCAATTGCTCGATCAACTGATAAATTGCCGCTTTTGTGCCAACATCAATACCTCGAGTCGGACAATCCAAAATTAAGATGTCGGCACCTTTTCCAAGCCACTTCGCCAGAACAACTTTTTGCTTGTTGCCGCCACTGAGCGTATTACAGAAAGTGGCAACCGAATCGGCTTTCACTTCCATTCTCGATGCCCAGACCTCTGCGTGCTTTTTCTGCTTTTGGGGAAAAATCAGTCCACACTTCTGCAAATCTTTTAGCGAAGGAAGGCAAATGTTGTCTTGTATACTGCAAATGGTCATCATAGATTCAGTATCACGATTTTTAGACACATACCCAATGCCATGTTTGACAGACCAAGAAGCACTTTTCACTTTCTCCTTGCCATTCCACTTCACATTCCCTGCCGTGGGCTTCACTAATCCATACAACACCTTACCAAGTTCATGCATGCCACAATCACTAAGGCCACCGATGCCAAGAATTTCACACTTATGCACCTGGATTGTTACATTCTTTAACACATCAGCCGATACATTCTCAGCTTCCAAAACCACTTCAGAACTAGTAGTTTCCCCCATATCTTCACGATAGTAGTGACCAGAAAGCTCACGGCCAATCATCAATTGTCGTATTGTTTCTGCCGAAAAATCCTTCTTTTTAAGGTTTCCGGTTAAGACACCGTCTCTTAGAATTGTAAGCGAATCGCATTTATCCATAATCTCGTCTATATCATGAGAAATGAAAATAACTGAACCACCACGATCTTTGACCTCATTCATCAATCGGTAAAGCACTTTACGTCCCGAAACCGAAAGTGCAGTCGTGGTTTCGTCGACCACCCAGATCTTAGGCTGTACATACAGGGCTCGGGCTAGTTCTACTAACTTACGGTCCTCAAAAGAAAGTGTGTCAATCATATCGGCAGGATTAATGTTATCCACTCCGATATCTTCCAACGCTTTTTTAGCAGCTTGAATCATCTTGTATACATTCAGAACACCGTGTTGGACAAACATTGCTTCTTTCCCAAAGAAAATATTAGCTGCAATTGAGATATTACTAATTGTCCCCTGTTCCTGTACCACCATACTGACACCCATGTTCATCGCATCGACCGTGTCGGCAGGAGAATACTCTTCCCCATCCAAATACATGACGCCTTCATCCCATTTCTGCATACCTGCAGCAATAGATGAAAATGTAGATTTACCTGATCCATTTTCTCCGACCAGTCCTCGTATCTCCCCCGCAGGAATCGATATGTCAAAGTTAATCAGTGCATGGATTGGTCCGAAACTTTTACAGATTCCTTTTGCACAAAAGAGAGCATTTTCATTTTGCATATTTCTTTCCTCCTGTCATTGTCTCGCGACCTCTTCTTATTATTTATTATAGTCGAATCGCACAAAAGCACATATACGAATTTCTTCATCTTTTGTTAGATTTTTGATTCAAAAAATAACCGAGCATCAAAATGATGCTCGGTTATTTGTTTATATTGCACACATTTAGAGATTTGATGGCAAATGTAGTGTAATTGCTGTTCCTCGATTTGGCTTGCTAACAATTGTCATTGCATTGTCATTTCCAAAGAAGTAGTAAAGTCTTTTTCGAATGTTCGAAAGGCCGATTTTATTTCCCCGCTCTGTAGGAGCAAGACTCTCCTGCAGAACCTTATTTAAGCACGCTTCATCCATACCTATCCCGTCATCAATAACACACAAGTCAATCCCTTGTTGTGTTTTGTGAAGCCGAATAATCAAACGACCTGAAAACTGTCCTGTCATTTCATTCAAAATGCCATGAAAAAGCGCATTTTCAACAAGAGGCTGTATCATATTTTTGGGAATCATCTGTTGCTTTATATCTTCTTCAACATCCCAGACTACTTCCAGTTCTCCTCCGTACATAAATCTTTGAATGCTTATATACTGTTCAATTACATTCATTTCCTTCGCAATGGTATCCATTACCTGAATATCATTTACTCGCAGCCGATCTCTTATGATTGCAATCAGAGCTGTGTTGACTTTCACGATATCTTCGCATCGGCCTTTTCTTGCCAAGTAATTTATACTGTTAATGGTATTACAAATAAAATGCGGATCAATCTGACTGACCAACAGACGGAACTTTGCTTGCTGTTCTTTCTCTTCCTTTTCGGAAATCAACCGAATGCTTGCTTGCAAGTCATCAATCATCTTATTATATGATCTTTCTAATGTTCCAATTTCATCTAAACGATCGACTTTGACATAGCTATCTAAATTACCCTGTGCTGCTTGATCCATTGTTTTTGACAGTTGAATAATCGGTCGGAGGATTGTCCCAAGGCTTTTGGATACTGCAGCTAAGGTAAGTACGAGAAATGTTGCAATTGTTGCTATAATTCCAAGGACATAAGGCAAAAGTGTACTCATAATCATCCGGTTGGACACAAATGTTTCTACGCTCCAAAGATTATTATCCGCCACAGATGTGCACAGCACACCTTTAGGTGTTATCATTCTTGGATTTAGATAAAAATTCACATTTTCTTCTAAGCAATTGTAGTATTGGTTATTCCCCCCCTGGAAGAAAATACTGCCATCCTTATTGCGAAGTGCAAAACAATCAACACCACTGTTTTTAAGAAGGAGAGTATCATAGATTACATCATTCAATGAGATAAACACTACAAAAGTGCACCATTGATTATTTTGATAAAAACTCCGGACATAGGCTATCGTGTAATACTCAACACCGTTTATGGCGACCTTGTACACATTGGATATTGTACGGTTAAACTGATTTTTCTTAATATTATGATACCAATCAGAATTTAATAACTGCTCATCCTCTTCACAAACACGACTCAAGGAGTCTAATAGTGGCACCTCTCCTACTTCCATAGCTACAGCACGAACGACGCCTTCGTAACTGGTTAGGTTGTTTAACGCCAGTATAGAAATGTTTTGATTGACATCTGTGGGTTCCTCAAAATACCGCTGAATGTCTGCGTTTTGGGAAACAGATAGCGCAAGATTCTCTGTGTAGTTCTCAGTCAAAGACATGATGTTCTCCATTCGCTTAACTATTTCTTCTCCGCTTCTTTCCGCCATATTTATTGCTGATTCTAATTCTCGAGGTACATAAGTTGTTGTCACCAACATTGTAGCTAGAACCAGCATCACTACACCGATCAAAGAAATTCTTGTAAAAACCTGCTTCTTCAATGATTTAATCTTCATCTCGCACACCTTTTCTATATTCAGCCGGATATACACCAACTTTTTTGAAGAAAACCTGGCTAAAATACTGGCTGGACTGATATCCGGTAGCAGTGCAGATTTCATAGATTTTCATATAATCTTTTTTCAGCAGTTTTTTTGCTTCTCCAATCCGAACATCTGTAATGTAATTCTTTAAGGTGACTCCTGTCTGTTCTTTGAACATTGTACAGAGGTAACCAACACTAAGATGCAGATGGTCGGCAATCTGCAAAAGGGATAATTCTGGATCAGAATAGTTCTTATGAATATATGAAATGGCTTCGTGAACAACGCGTGTATATCCGTTCTCATTGTTACTATTGCGAATATCCATCAGAACTCCAAACATCTGTTTCATCCATTGACAAATTGATTGAGCGTTGAGCCATTGACGCCAGTTTTGATCTGGACTTAGATCAAACTCGGCGCATTTTTCTGAGCCCAAGGCCTTTGCAGAATTACACAAAAAATAATAAAGGTCCTGAGAAACCATAGACAGCTGGCGCAAATTCATACCTTCGCACAATGCTTCATATATGTTTTCCAACTGCTCAAATACTTCTTCTCGATCATCATTCTGATACGCAGCTGTAATCAGTTCTACATCAATTGGTATCTCTTCTTTGTTATTGACAATTTCCCGTGTCAATTCAAAGGGCTCTTTGCTGCAGCTAAAATACTTTTTCCCAAACAACAAATTATCTCTCAAAATACTGTGGACATCATAAAATGTGATTGGATGGTAAGAAATATATGCCGTAAAGTAGCAATCAAATTTTCGTTCCATCTCGATAAGCCCAAATCTAGCAAAGCCATACATATTCGTATATAACTCTGACATAGACGAATTATCCGTTGACAAGCAAACCAATGTTCTTCGCTCCGGCAATACACTGACAGCTACTAAATCCATCGCTCCGTAATCAACCAATCTTAACACAGCAGCCATCTCATTCCCGGTAATTCTACGGTAAGCGGAAACCAGTTCATCGCTAAGCATGACAGGCTCGTTTTGCTCAAAAATCAAAAAAGAATAACTGCCAGAGAATAATTTTTTATCCTCCATAGTCTGTCCAAAAGACCTCGTATGGAAAAATAATTCTGCCTTTTTATCTGTCAGAATTCCTTGATACTGACTTTGTTTTCGTACGGATCTTGAGATTTTATTCAGTAACTCTGTTAAAGATGCAGCATTAATCTCACTTTTAATTAGATAATCTGTTATCCCTTGCTGAATAGCAGTGCGCGCATAGGAAAAATCTTCAAATGCAGTTAAAAGTACTAATTGTACATCTGAGTTTAGTGTTCTAAGACGGCCTATCAGCTCAATTCCATCCATAAAGGGCATTTTTATATCTGTAAAAACCACCTGCGGATGTAAAGCCTCATATTTCAAAAGAGCCTGCGAGCCATTGAACGCTGTCGCAACAATTTCAAAACCTAAAGATTCCCAATCTACCAGGGTACTTAAGTCTTCAATGGCCAATCGTTCATCATCCACAATCATAACCGTAATTCTTTTTCCCACAATCCCCGCTTCCCTTCAGTTTTTGTGCAAGTATCTAAATTACATCATATTCTATAATCTATTTTTATTGAAGCATACCATAGTAGCATAATCTGTGTCAAATTGAGATCTTATCCAATGAATACTATAACATCGTAGCTGCCATTTGAGACACTTGAGTTGATTCGAAGCTTGTAAAAGCTGAGATTCACTCGAAATGCAAAACTGCAACCCCCCACCGGATCGTTTTTGATCCAGTGGGGGGCTTGTGTGTGCAATCTCATTTTGTTAATAAATCATATTGATTTTATTTATGATAATGAGGTAATTCTTCTCCCAGAATCCATGGAGAAAAATTGATTCATCCTTTGCCCAAATGCCTACGTGTAAGTGCACCGGTATTTCTAATGGAAAAGGATATATTTAAATCGGAAATGATTTTCTATCTGCAAGTCATAGTTTTTATTTAATTCCTGATAAAGAAACACGGATTGAATACGACGGTTGAGGCCGAAACATATGTCATGCATATCACAAACTGTTCCCAAATGCTGCCGTATTTCAAGCGGAGGATACTATTGTACATCAGATTGAATTTGAGTACTAAACAAGTTCCGTTCTTTTTCGGCAGTTAGCCATTTCCTTCTAAATCTATTATTAAAAAATCGAAGCCAGCGAGATTCGCTGGCTTCGAACTGGCAGCGGGAGAAGGATTCGAACCCTCACATACAGAGTCAGAGTCTGCTGTGCTACCCTTACACAATCCCGCTATTTGAAGTTTTTGTTGTTCGCTTTTGTTTTCTGTGTTCCGTAGCGAACAATATGTATTATAACAGGAACTCGAAAAATGTCAACACCTTTTTTGAAATTTTTTTATTTTTTTATTTCGCCCCTTTTTCGACACTCTGTGATAGAATAGTTTCGAGGTGAGTTAGCATGAATCAAACCGAACAAATGCAGCAGCTGAAAGCTCAGTGCATGGGCTGCCAAGGCTGTGCGCTGGCAGACACCAGGACCAATCTAGTCTTTGGTGACGGCAACCCCTGCTCCCCTATTTTATTTGTCGGCGAGGGGCCCGGTGAACAGGAGGACCTGCAGGGGGTTCCCTTTGTGGGACGCGCCGGACAGCTGCTGGATCAAATGCTGGACATTATCGGTCTCAATCGAAACCGCTATTATATCGCAAACATCGTGAAATGCCGTCCGCCCAGAAACCGGGATCCCCTGCACACCGAGCAGGATGCCTGTGCCAACTGGCTTGCGGAACAAATGCGGATTATACAGCCCAAAATCATGATTTGTCTGGGGCGCATTGCCGCCTGCCGGATGATTCGTGAAGATTACAAGATCACCCGGCAGCACGGTCAATGGGAACAAATCAACGGCGTTTGGGTCACTGCGATCTACCATCCCTCCGCATTGCTGCGGGATGAAACCAAGCGTCCGGACACTTTTGATGACCTGAAGTCCATCAAAGCAAAAATTATGGAAGTCTGTCCCGAAGCCTATCAGCTCTAAAAATCGTAATTTGCGCTATACTGCGTTTCCCAACCTTCAATCAATTCTCCGTGGAGCAGGAACACGACTTTTTCTATGGAATCAAGTTCTGTAAGCGAATTGACAATGGAATAGAGCTTGAGATCAAAATTCTCCTCATCCGAAATCAGATTGCTCAGCGCTTCTTCGTCGATATTCAGAGTACAGACATCGCCCTGAATGGAACTAACCTGTAAAGTGCCTCCGCTGAGGCAGGGTGCGAGTTCAGCTTCCTTCGGCCCCGCAAAAAGCTCGTTTAAAATCCCCTGACTCTTCCCTACCTCGTCCATGGAATTGACCGTAATGACCCGATACTCTACGCCCATACCAATTCCATCCTTGGTGGGGAAATACAGCTGAGAACTGATTGTATAGGGGTCCTGCGTTTCTCCGGTCAGCAGCACATTGGTCGGAGTCAGAATTCCGGACGCTCCGCCCGGCACCTTTTTCCCGTCCACAGTAATGCTGATCCCATCCACATTGTCAAACTGGGACATGGTGAGGACGATGCAGTACTGAGCCAGCATCAAGTCATATCCGGACAAGGTTCCAAACGCTTCCGACAGGTCCAGCGTTAAAATGCCTTCGTTAATGGCATAAGAACGCAAATGCGCATTTTCCGGGAAGGTACGCTTCATTCCGGAACGGAACGGCCCTTCCAAAAGCGCCTCCATAACCGCAGGGATCGAGTCCGAATCCAAGTACTTCTCTTCGCTGGTCAACGCACTTCCGCTGGGAGTATCATCGGACACCCGGTAATAGAAATCCAATTTTATTTTAGCAGACTGATTCATCGAACATCCGCTGCACAGGAAAAGAAGACCTGCCAGAAGCAGAGCAAGCACTCGTTTCATGGTTCGTCCTCCTTTTCCTGTTTTTCTTTCTGTTCAAACAACGGCAGTGTAACGATGAACACCGTACCGCCCTCCGGACGGGCGTCTACCAGAATGGTCCCACCATAATGAACGACTGTATCTTTCACAATGGACAGGCCCAACCCGGTACCGCCGGCTTCTCGGGAGCGAGCCTTATCCACCCGATAAAATCGGTCAAAAATCTTGGGGCGATCTTCCTTCGGAATTCCTATGCCATTATCTTCAATGGTGACAACTGCATGTTCATCCGAAGTTCTGGCTCGAATCCAGACCTTTCCGCCCTCAGAATTATACTTGATGGCATTCTCCACCAGATTGAACAGCACCTGATACATCTCATCCGGGGAAGATCGAACCACACAGCCCTGTTCAATGGTGGGCTGAATCGAAATATGCTTCTGGTCTGCCAGCGGTGTAAGCATATGCAATGCGTCGCAAATCACATCGCCCAAATCCACCGGTTCTGTCTTTGTGACTGCCGCATTATCCATTTTCGTCAGCGCCAAAAGTTTTCCGGTGATGCGCACCAGACGGTCTGCTTCTGTGCCAATATCGTCCACAAACTCTCGCATGGTATCCGCATCCATCCCATCACTCATAGCAATGGAGTCTGTGAGCAGTTTAATCGCCGCCAGCGGCGTTTTCAGCTCATGGGAAGCATCAGATACAAATCGTTTCCGCATCTCGTCTGTGGTCTGCATACGCTCTGTCATATCGTTGAACGCAAGAGCCAGATTAGCAAGTTCATCCTTGCCCGAAATCGGCACACGGGTAGAATAATCCCCTTCGCGCAGTTCATCAATACTGGAAATCACCGTGCTGATGCGACGAGTCATAGTCCGGGACAGAAGCATACTAATCAGCAGTGCTACGCCCAGAAGAGCTGCCGAAATCCGCAGCAGATTGTGCTGCAAACCGGTGATGATTGCTCCCTGCTCTGCATCGTACTCATAGAGGTACACGCCGCCAATCAGAGAATTTCGGTACATAATGGGCAATGCGACACTGGTACGGAAGGCTCCGTCCCGATAGGTGCAGACCGATACATCATTTCCAGTGGTTCCCTGCATGGCGATGGAAAGCTCCTGAATCAGCGCATACCGCTTATGATCGGTGGTCGCCTGAGAATCGTACACAACCAAACCGCTGGGATTGGTCACCATGACACGGGAAACAGCCCCCTCATCCAGCATATCCATCACTTGTGCCACGCCGTCAGAGGTTACCTCGCCCAGCATGGATATAGACGAAGAAATCACCGATGCAGATGAAAGCAGCGAATTCTGCTTTGCTTTAAACACCAAGTCCTGTGACGCAAGGATTGGGTACGTATTCAAAAAACCTAAGGCCAAGGCAATGATAAGAAGATAGGAAAAGGCAAACTTTACCTGAAGACGACGCCAAATCGGAATTCGCTTATGATTGGACTTCGACGCTTCTCCCATGTTTGCTTCATCTCCTTCCAAGTTGATTTACTCACTGTTTCAGATAGTAGCCGACGCCCCACTTGGTACGGATCAACTGAGGATTGGCGGTATCCAGCTCAATCTTTTCACGCAGGCGCCGCACATGGACATCCACGGTGCGATAATCGCCTTGGTACTCGTAGCCCCAGACCAGATCCAGCAGGTTTTCACGGCTATACACACGGCCCGGATTGCGCATCAGCAGTGCCAGCAGGTCAAACTCCTTGACCGTGAGATCTACCATCTTGCCATCCACAATGGCCACACGCTTGGCAAGGTCCAGCGTGACATGACCGTGGGTCAGCATTTCGCTGGACTCCTGTTCCTCTTTCTGGGTCGCAGCTGTCATACCGGATCGTCGAAGCAGAGCCCGGATGCGGGCCTTCAGCTCCAGAATATTGAAGGGCTTCGTCATGTAATCGTCGGCGCCAGATTCCAGACCGATGATTTTATCGGCATCCTCGCCCTTGGCGGTTAGAATAATGATGGGAACATTGGAAAACTCTCGGATTTTGATGCAAGCCTGCAATCCGTCAATTTTCGGCATCATCAAATCCAAAACAATGAGGTCATATTGAGTGGCTCGAGCAAGTTCCACCGCCTGCTCGCCGTCATACCCCACATCCACTTCATACCCTTCGTTGCGAAGGTTGAAGCTGATGCCCTTCACTAATACTTTTTCATCATCGACTACTAAAATTTTCATACTTATCTCCTGTCCTTTGATACAGTGACAAAATGTTCCAAATATTTCACACGCTCCCGGTCAAATCCGTCCACCTGAAGCAAGTCATCTACTCGTTTAAATCGTCCGTGCCGAAGCCGCCAATCCACGATGGCTGCAGCCCGCTTTTCACCCACCTGAGGCAGTGCGGCAAGTTCTTCTTCCTCGGCAAGATTCAGGTCCAACTGACCGATGGTGCTTTTCCCGGTTTCAGCGTACTCAACGCCCTTATGAACCTCCACATCCCGCAAATCAACGGGACCGCCTTTCTGCGCAAATACGGTTCCTCCGGTTCCGGACCTTGTTGCGAAAAAAGTCAGAGCAAAGAACCCGGCACAAAGGGCCATCAGTACGAGGACCAAACACTCATACCACTTAAGTTTCATTGCGCATTCCCCCCTCGCTCCCGTTGCAGGGTAAACATAAATCTGCTATAATACCAATATCCAGAATGGATGTTTCTATCAAGACATCCTGATTATATCATAAAGGGCAGGAGTTTCCTATGAAAAAATCTCGCATTGTTTGTTTTGTACTCAGTTTATTACTGGTTTTATCCTGCGGAACAGTAACTGCGCAGGCGTATCATTCCGATATTGTGGACGCCATGTCCACAGAAACCCGAGCTGCTCTGCTCGTGGATCCGGACACTGATTTTATTCTGTATGAGCAGAACGCTTATGATAAGGCGTATCCCGCCAGCATCACTAAGGTGATGGCTGCTATCCTTGTAATGGAAGCCTTGGATAATGGCACGCTTTCTCTGGATCAGGAAATCACCGCAACACAGTCTGCATGGAAAGGTCTGGACTATACCAGCAGCAACCAGAACATTCAGCCCGGCGAAACGATGACTGTGAAGGATCTGGTCTACTGCCTGCTGGTTGCCTCTGCAAATGAGGCCGGCAACATTCTTGCCACCGAAATTTCCGGCAGCATCGAAGCCTTTGTGGAGGATATGAACGAAAAGGCCATTGAGCTCGGCTGTACGGGAACTCATTTTATGAACCCCCACGGTATGCCGGATGACAATCATTACACCACTGCGTACGATCTTTACCTCATCGCAAAGTACGCCATGACCTTCGATTTCTTCCGTGAGGTGGTCAGCACCGCTGAGTACTACACCTCTCCCACGAATTTGAATGAAACTCCCCGGCATTTCTTCAATACTAACGCACTCTTGTCCAACAAAAAATATCAGGGCTATGAATATGAATACTGCACCGGTATCAAAACGGGCACTACCAATGCCGCCGGCAGCTGCCTGTTGTCCAGCGCCGAAAAGGACGGTCAGAGGCTGATTTGCGTTGTGCTGGGCTGTGAGAACCCCACCGACGCCAATGGTAATGTTCAGCGCAAGCAGTTCTCCGAAACCCGCCGTCTGTTCAAATGGGGCTTTGACAATTTCTCCGTCCACTCCATTCTGGACGCCACTAACCCCATTGCAGAGGTTCCTGTCACCCTGTCCACCCAGAACGACTATGTTTCTGTCATCGTGGACGGTGCTCTGGAAGCTCAGCTTCCCAACGACATCACCAGCGAGGACTTCGAGTGGACTTACGATCTCCCCGAATCCGTAGAGGCACCTGTGACTCAAGGCCAGAAGCTGGGTACTATGACCGTCACTCTGGACGGCAAGGAATACGGCACCGTGGATCTGGTTGCCGTCAACAGCGTAGATCGCTCCTCCCTGCTCGCTTTTAAGCATACGATTGGTCAGATCGTTCGCAGCTGGCAGTTCATCCTGATTGCAGTTGTGATTTTGGTCCTCGTGATTGTCCTGACCATCCGTGCCATGATCATTTCCAACCGGAAAAAGCGCTACGGCGGCAGACGCTCCAAGAATTACAAAGGTAAATAATGAAAACGGTCTGTGCTTTTCGCACAGACCGTTTTTGTACGCAAAAAAGCGCTCTGCTGCAACTTGCAGCAGAGCGCTTTTGAATGAAACAAGCTTTAGAATGCGTGACCGATGTCATTTCTGAAATGCATCTGGTCGAAATGGATGGGCTTTGCCGCCTTGTAGGCGTTCTGAATCGCCATTTCCAGATCGGAGCCCAGTGCGGTGACACCCAGCACACGACCGCCGTTGGTGACGATCTGGCCGTCCTTAGCGGCTGTGCCGGCGTGGAACACCACTGCATCCTGAACTTGATCCAGCCCGTCGATCACCTTGCCCTTTTCGTAGTGGGCGGGATAACCGCCGGAGGCCAGAACCAGACAGCAGGAAGCATCCTGCTTCCACTGAATATCCAGCTGATCCAAGGTGCCATTGACGCAGGCTTCCAGAATCTCCATCAGGTCGGTATCCAGACGCATCAGCAGAGCCTGACACTCGGGATCGCCAAAACGGGCATTGTACTCCACCACCTTGGGTCCCTCAGGGGTCAGCATCAGGCCGAAGTAGATGACACCCTTAAAGGCTCTGCCTTCCGCCTTCATAGCAGCCATAGTAGGCTCAAAAATCTCCTTCACGCAGCGTTCTGCAATTTCAGGAGTGTAATACGGGGTGGGGGAAATGGCACCCATACCGCCGGTATTGGGGCCTTCATTGCCATCAAAGGCACGCTTATGATCCTGAGAGGAAGGCATGGGAGCAATATGCTCACCGTCAGCAAAGCACAGGACGGTCACTTCCGGACCAGTCATGCACTCTTCAATGACTACGGTGGAGCCGGATGCGCCAAACTTATTGTCCTCCATCATGGACTTCACGGCGTCAACGGCTTCTTCTTCCGTGGCAGCAACAACAACACCCTTACCCAATGCCAAACCGTCCGCCTTGACCACGATGGGGGCTCCCTGCTCATGGACATAAGCAATTGCCTTCTCCATATCCGTGAAGGTGGCATACTTGGCGGTGGGAATATGGTATTTGTGCATCAATTCCTTGGAAAATGCCTTGCTCGCTTCGATGACAGCGGCTTCTTTGGTAGGTCCAAAGGCAGGAATACCAGCCTCCGTCAGAGCATTGACCATGCCAAGGGCAAGCGGATCGTCCGGAGCAACCATGACAAAGTCCATTTTGTTCTCCTTCGCCCAAGTCACCATGCCATCCACATCGGTGGCAGTGATCGGGACACAGGTGGCAAGCTGCGCAATGCCGGCATTGCCGGGGGCGCAGAACAGCTCCGTCACCTTGGGGCTCTTGGAGAGTGCCCAGACAATGGCGTGCTCACGACCGCCGGATCCAACAACCAAAACTTTCATGTTCGATTTCCTCTTCTCAATCAATGGTGGAACAGGCGCATGCCGGTAAAGGCCATCACCATGTTGTGGTTATCCGCACAAGTAATGACATTGTCATCACGGATAGAACCGCCGGGCTCTGCGATATACTTTACGCCGGACTTGAAGGCGCGCTCGATATTGTCGCCGAAGGGGAAGAATGCGTCGCTGCCCAGAGAAACCTCCTGCATGGTAGCAATCCAAGCCTTCTTCTCCTCTGCCGTCAGCACCTCAGGCTTCGTTTTGAAGCTCTCCTGCCACACACCGTCTGCCAGCAGATCCTCGTACTCATCGGAAATGTAGACATCAATGGCGTTATCACGGGCAGGACGGCGGATACCATCCAGGAACGGCAGGGACAGCACCTTGGGGTGCTGACGCAGCATCCAGTTATCTGCCTTGTTACCAGCCAGACGGACGCAATGGACACGGCTCTGCTGTCCGGCGCCGACACCGATGGTCTGGCCGTTCTTGACATAGCAGACGGAATTGGACTGAGTGTATTTCAGAGTAATCAGAGAAATAATCAGATCAATCTTTGCGTTTTCAGGCAGATCCTTGTTCTTGGTGACGATGTTCTCCAGCTGAGACTCGTCCAGCTTGAAGAAGTTATGGCCCTGCTCAAACACAATGCCAAAAATCTCACGGCGCTCCTGCTCCTTGGGAACATAGTTGGCGTCGATCTGGACAATGTTATAGCCGCCCTTCTTCTTGGTCTTGAGGATTTCCAGAGCCTCCTCGGTGTAGCCGGGAGCGATAATGCCGTCGGAGACCTCTGCCTTCAGATAGGTGGCGGTAGCGGCGTCACAAACATCAGAAAGAGCTGCCCAGTCACCGTAGGAGCAAAGACGGTCTGCTCCACGGGCACGGATATAAGCGCAGGCCACAGGAGTCAGCTCCTGATCGGGCTCCACGAAATAAATCTGCTTCTCCACCTCGTTGAGGGGCAGACCCACAGCAGCGCCGGCGGGAGAAACATGCTTAAAGGAGGCTGCGGCAGGAAGACCGGTGGCCTCACGCAGTTCCTTGACCAGCTGCCAGCTGTTCAGCGCATCCATAAAGTTAATATAGCCGGGGCGGCCGTTCAGCACGGTGATGGGCAATTCGCTGCCGTCAGCCATATAAAGACGAGAAGGTTTCTGGTTGGGGTTACAACCATACTTCAGTTCCAATTCGGTCATTGTGTGATAGCCTCCGATCAGTTGTGTTTGTTGATGATGATATCATCGGTATCGCCAGTTGCCAGCTCAATGTAGCGGACAAACAGGGACACCTTGTTTTCCTCGTTCAGATTCTCCCAGATTGTTCCGGCAAACTCTTCGGCATTGGCGCAGTCGATCTTCACCAGTTCCGGTTCGCCCTCAAAGGAAGGCAGCGGATTGCCATCGCCCATGTAGGTATGGATAAAGTGACCATAGCCAGCCACAGGAGCATCGTAATCATAGAAATAACGGCAGCAGCAGGAAGGATCGCCGTAAAAACTCTTGAGGATGGACAGGCTGTATCTGCCGTCCGCTTCCACCACACCGGAAATGCGAGGGGTATAGTTGGGTCCGTCCGGTTCAAACTCACGGGTTGCCAGAGCCTCACGCTCGGTCTTCCCTTCTACAAGGAAATCACGGATGGTGTCCGTCTGGTCACCGTTGGTGACAATGGTCTTATCCTTGCAGACACGGACGGGATGATAAATAATCAGCGACGGGTCCTCCATCTTGGAGGGATCGTGTGCTTCGGTACGAATGCCGTCATCGGTCACGGAAAACACACGGTTACGGCTGTTTTCGCTGCGGCCCATGATGAAATAGGCGATGACAGCGTGCTTATTATCGGCACTGCGGCCCAGCACGATGCCACGGCCGGGATAGGCATTGCGATTCAGTTCTTCCATCAGATTGCGGATTTCCATTCGGTTACCTCCAGTTTATTCACTGATATGGACCACTCTGCCCTCCACGCTCAGCTTATCATCGCAGAAGAGGCAGACAGCTTGGGGCAGGATCTTCCATTCCGCCTGCTCCATGATTCGTTTTTGCAGCGTTTCCGGGGTATCATCCGAACGGACGGACACCGCTTTCTGCAGAATAATGGGACCTCCGTCGCACTCCTCGCTCACAAAGTGAACGGTGGCACCGGAAACCTTCACGCCATACGCCAGCGCCTTCTCGTGGACATGAAGTCCATAGAAGCCGTCCCCGCAGAACGAGGGGATCAGCGCAGGATGCACATTGATGATGGCATTGGGGTAGGCGGACACAAGCTCCGAGGTAAGGATATACATGAATCCAGCCAGCACGACCAGATCAATTTCCTTTTCCTTCAGCAGCTGGGTCAAAGCGACTGTCATCTCCTGATTGGAGGAAAACTCCTTCCGATCAATGACTTTTGTCGGAATCCCTGCGTTTGCGGCACGCTGCAAGGCGTAGGCTCTGGGCGAAGAGGAAACCACAAGGGCAAGTTTGCCGTTGGGAATCTCGCCTCTCTGCTTGGCATCAATCAACGCCTGCAGGTTGGTTCCTCCGCCGGAGACAAGCACTGCGATCCGCTTCAAAATGCCACCTCAACGCCGGTCTCACCGGAAGTGATTTTACCGATGACATAGGCATTTTCGCCGCTCTCAGCCAGAGAAGCCATGGCACGCTCCACATCAGCAGCAGGCACAGCGACGATCATGCCGATGCCCATGTTGAAGGTATTGTACATTTCACGGGTGGGGATATCACCCTTGGTCTGGAGCAGATCGAAGATAGCAGGTCTGGGGAAGGTTGCGGTATCAATATGGGCGGTCAGACCGTCCTTCATCATACGGGGCACATTCTCATAGAAGCCGCCGCCGGTGATATGGCTGATGCCATGGATAGCAATACCGGCATCCAGCAGGCCCTTAATCGCACGGACATAGATACGGGTGGGCTTCAGCAGCTCCTCGCCGATGGTGCAGCCCAGGCTCTCTTCGTAGTCAGCATAGGTTTCGTTGATATTGAGCACCTTGCGAACCAGAGAATAACCGTTGGAGTGGACACCGGAAGAAGCCAAACCGATCAGCACATCGCCGTCAGCCATGTTGTCGTTGGTGATTACCTTATCGTAGTCCACCAGACCCACGGAGAAGCCGGCCAGATCGTACTCGTCCACGGGATAGAAGCCGGGCATCTCGGCGGTCTCGCCGCCGATCAGGGCGCAGCCGGCCTGACGGCAGCCCTCAGCGATGCCGCTGACAATGGATTCGATGCGGGCGGGCTCATTCTTGCCGCAGGCGATATAGTCCAGGAAGAACATGGGCATAGCGCCGGCGCAGATAATATCGTTCACACACATGGCAACGCAGTCGATACCGACGGTATCATGCTTGTCCATCAGGAAGGCAACTTTCAGCTTGGTGCCGACACCGTCGGTGCCGGAAACCGTGACAGGGCGCTTCATGCCGGCCATCTGAGGCTCGAACATACCGCCGAATCCGCCAAGACCGCCCATTACGCCGGGCACATAGGTGGATTCAACCAGGGGCTTGATACGATTAACGGACTCGTAACCGGCGGTAACATCAACGCCGGCAGCTGCGTAAGAATCAGACTTGCTAATGCTCATAGTTTTCTCCTCCAAATATATCTTGGTTAAATGGTTTCCAGATCCTGCTGAAGCTTGGCTTCCTTGGCGCAGATCTGCTCACTCATAGCAACGCGTGCGGCATCCAGCTTTGCAGCCAGTGCATCATCGGAAACAGCCAGAATCTGGGCTGCCAGCACAGCCGCATTCTTAGCACCGTTCAGTGCAACCGTAGCCACAGGAATGCCGGAAGGCATCTGCACGGTAGCCAGCAGAGCGTCCAGACCGTCCATAGCGCCGCCCTTCATCGGAATTCCAATCACAGGCAAGGTGGTATTTGCAGCAAAAGCACCGGCAAGATGGGCAGCCATGCCGGCAGCGCAGATGATTGCGCCAAAGCCGTTGGCTCTTGCACCGGATGCAAAAGCGGCGGCTTCCGCAGGGGTACGATGGGCGCTGAGAATATGGGCCTCATAAGGGATGCCGAATTCCTTAAGCTGGGCACAGGCACTCTTGACAACCGGCCAATCGCTGTCAGAACCCATGATAACGGCAACTTTCTTGCTCATAACAACTCTCCTTTTGAAAATAGTAAGCAGGTAAGGAGAAAACTTACCTGCTTAAAATTAGACATAATGATACAATTTGGACGCAATGGGAGAAGGCATGAAGAAAGAAACCATTACAAAATTCAGTCTCATGACGCATCCCCTCCCGGATTGGTACTACCTATTTTAGAGGAACTTCTCATTGAAATCAAGAGAATTACGGTATATTTTCGTTTTTTGTAGTCTTTCACAAGGAAAAAAAGCTACAAAACAATTCATTGTCGGAAATTAACAACCGAAACTTTCTCAGATGAGTCCGTTGTCCCGCAAAACCCGATTCATGATCTCAGCCCGTCCGCTCCAGTCCGCATCCTTTGCATAAGTGGCACGAATGGTCTTTTTTCGATGCCCCAGTTCGTTTGCCGCACATACGCAACAATTCTCAAACTCTTCCGCAGTGTGGGCGCCATAGATCACATCCGGAAATTCCGGAACATATCTTCTGGGATAGACGCATGCAACCGGCTTTTCTGCGGCAAAATAGGCATAAATACGATCCCGCACCACATCTTCATCTGCAATATCATTGTGAAGCAAGTCAAAACAGGCATCACACGCGGCCAGACATCCCGGAACCTCAGAGGGCTGTCTGCGACCCAGAACATATATATTTTTATAGTGGTGCAGCCGTTCAATATCCGGGTGTCCCCACTGCACACGGCCGATGATAACAAACGACCAATCCGGATGCTCCTTTGCCGCTTTCAGCATAGGGGAAAGCTGAAGGCCGGGCTTTACGGTACCTAAATAGCCCAAAATCGGTTTTGGCAACTCAGCCATCACCGGATCGAGTGCAATCCCCGGCTCTGCCGCCTTTGCATAGAGATTATAATTGACACCATAAGGCAGCAGCACCGCATTACGATTGCAGGGCGACACATGCTCCATCAGATTTTCAGAAGCAGCAAACACCACATCTGCATCGAACGCCAGCTGACTTTCCAGTTCCTCCGGATACTTCTCCCAAGAACGATAGCAATCGTAGACCAGCCCCTTATGCTGAATCTGCTCCACATACTCTGCAAACAGCGGTGTGGCACACCACAGAAGGCCATCCCGCACATGGTGCCGACGCAGCCGGGCATTGATAAACGAAACCGCACGCTTCAAACTCCATTTCTCAAGCGGCCCATTCCCCTCTTCGTGATAACAAATCGGCGGCACCCGGTAGACAGTCACGCCGGGGTGCGGCTCGCGACTCTCGTGGTCCATTTTCTTAAAAATGCACTTGCTGGCATGATTCGTAACGGAAATCTCATAATAAATGACATTTACATTCTGAATCATCCGCATCAGATGCTGCGTTCGCTCGGGATCACTGCTCCATCTGCTATGAGCAAGACAAATGACAGATTTCATTGCATTCCATCCTTTACAGAATTTGGTCTCGTGGGTTACAATAGAACCCATATATCAAAGGAGGTTCTCCATGATTACTACACTTCAAATGATTGATGATCACATTTTAATGTTTGTTCAGGAACATCTGCGGATTGCTGTTTTGAATCCGCTGGTTGTACTGATCAGCCACCTTGGTGATTCCGGCATTTTTTGGATCCTGTTGGCCTTGGTACTGGCTCTCATTCCGAAAACCCGGAAGTTCGGAGTGCTGGCACTCTCCTCTTTGGTCTTTTGCTTCTTAATCAACAATGTGGCTTTGAAAAATCTGGTGGCGCGTCCGAGACCCTACACCAGACTGCCCGACCTCGTCATGCTGATGAAGTGCCCTGCGGATTACTCGTTCCCCTCTGGGCACAGCTGCGCCTCTTTTGCGGTGGCTTCCAGTCTGATGTGGACCATGGACAAGCATTGGAACAAGCTGAGAATTCCGGCGATCCTTCTGGCCTCGCTGATTGCTCTTTCCCGCATTTATGTTGGTGTCCACTACCCCACTGATGTGCTGGTAGGCACGCTGATCGGTATTTTCGGCAGTCTTCTGATCTGCCGTTTGCTGGATAAGCCTTACGACAAGCTGGAAAACCGGCTCAAAAACCGTTAATCCTCTGTTCTGCGGAACAGGTGCAGATCAAAGGCAATCTGCACATCCAGCTCTTCCAGAGCGTTCAGGCGCTCCATTCCCTTCTTGGGTGTTTTCCAGAAGTAAGGCGTCATGCCAAACAAATCCTGAATTGTCTCCCCATTCGGCAGATGCACCTTTGCTTCGACACGCTGCACCTTCTCATAGACGAAGCCGGGATAATTGATCCGCTGCTCTTCGTTCTCGTAGGGCGTGTCGTAGATGGCTGCCTTCAGCTCCCAGAGGTGCTTGGGTGCAGGAACCACATAAAGATAACAGCCGCCGGGGCGAATCACACGCTGGAACTCTTCCAAGGACATGGGAGAAAAGCAGTTGATCAGAAAATCCACGGAATGGTCCGGAATTGGCAGATGAAATGCGGATGCCACGGCAAACTCAATCTCTTTGTCTCTCTTTGCCGCCCATCGGAGCGAAAATTTGGAAATATCAATTCCACTCACCGTTGCCGGCTTGCCGTGCTCCAGCAGGGCTTGCCGCACTCCGGTTGTATAATAGCCCTCGCCGCAGCCGGAATCAAACACCACACCGTTTTCGGGCAGATGGTCCACTACCATCTGTGCCATGGCGTCCCGCAGAGGCTGATACCAGCCGCCGTTTAAAAAGCGGTTTCGGGCAGAGGCCATATGCTTATCGTCTCCCGGAGACAGGGAGTTCTTTTGATTTGCCGGGAGCAGATGCACATAACCCGCTGCAGAACGGTCATAGCTGTGCTGCTTTGGGCAGACATAGCGCTTTTCTTCTTTTTCCAGCGGCTGTCCGCACACCGGGCACAAAAATAAACTCATATATAAATCCCCTCCGTCTGTTCATCATACCACACAAATATCAGAATGAAAACATAACACTTGCAATTTACAGGTGTCAAGACTATAATCCAGTAGTAGTATTACGCCTAACGAAATGAGGAATCGGCATGAAGAATCAAACCAACTACACGATGCTATGCGATTTTTATGAGCTGTCTATGGCAAATGGCTATTTCCAGACGCCCATGAAAGACCGCATCACCTATTTTGATGTATTTTTCCGTCATGTTCCTGACGACGGCGGCTTTGCAATCGCCGCAGGTCTGGAACAGATCGTTGATTACATTCAGGAGCTTCACTTCACTGAGGAGGACATCGCCTATCTCCGCAACCACGGCGATTTCACGGATGGCTTCTTGGACTATCTGAAGGACTTCAAATTTACCGGCGACATCTGGGCCATTCCCGAAGGCACTCCCGTCTTCCCCGGAGAGCCGATTCTGACCGTCCGCGCTCCTGCGGTACAGGCCCAGTTCCTGGAAACCTACATCCTGCTCCAGCTGAACCATCAGTCTCTGATTGCTACCAAGGCAAACCGCATTGTCCGTTCTGCCGACGGTCGTCCGGTGGCTGAATTTGGTTCTCGCCGTGCTCAGGGCGCTTCCGGCGCCATTCTGGGTGCAAGAGCAACCTACATCGGCGGCTGCTCCAGCACCGCTTGTGTGCAGGCTGACCGTGATTACGGCGTTCCTGCCGGCGGTACGATGGCGCACTCTTGGGTTCAGATGTTCCCCGACGAGTATACCGCCTTCAAAACCTACTGCCAGCTTTACCCCCACAACGCCACCCTGCTGGTCGACACCTACAATGTGCTGCATTCTGGTGTGCCCAATGCCATTAAAGTCTTTCAGGAAGAATTGCTGCCCAAGGGCATTACCAAGTGCGCTATCCGCATCGACTCCGGCGACTTGGCCTATCTTTCCCGCAAGGCAAGAAAGATGCTGGACGAAGCCGGTCTGACTGAGTGCAAGATCGTGGCATCCAACGCCTTGGATGAATATCTGATCCGCGACCTGATTCAGCAGGGTGCCAAGCTGGATTCCTTCGGTGTAGGCGAGCGCATGATCACCGCTGAAAGCGATCCTGTGTTTGGCTGCGTTTACAAGCTGGCCGCTATTGAAGACGAGAACGGCACCATCATTCCCAAAATCAAAATCAGTGAGAACGCCGCCAAAATCACCACTCCCCACTTCAAGAAGGTGTACCGTCTTTACGACAACGAAAGTGGCAACGCATTTGCCGATGTGCTTTGTCTGCACGATGAAATCATCGACGATTCCAAGCCCATTGAGCTGTTTGATCCCGAAAACACCTGGAAAAAGAGCCTGTTCACCAACTTTACCGCAAAGAGTATGCTGGTACAGGTGTTCAAAAACGGCGAATTGGTCTATGACCTGCCCTCCATTGAGGAAATCCGCGCATACTGCGCAAACCAGATCAATCTCCTGTGGGACGAGGTCAAGCGTTTTGAGAACCCCCACAACTACTATGTGGACCTGTCTCAGAAGCTCTGGGACATCAAAAACGATATGCTGGAGCATATGCGCAACCTCTAATGACAAGCAACAAGAAAGAGGACAGAGACTTTTCTCTGTCCTCTCTTTTTTATGTGGAAATCAGTTAAATTTGAAAATCTTCTGGCTCAGGTGATAGCCGGCAATGCTCAGCTTGCCGCCCAGCTTACCGGGCAGGTTCACAAAGGTAGCCAGAGAATGGTGGCGGATCTTTCCGTACAGCTCCGGATGCTCTGCCTCCAACTCCTCCCACAGCTTCTTCCGCTTTTCCATGGCTTCTTCGGAGCCGTCGATCAGAAGCAAGGTGCAGCAGATGGTGTACATCATGGCGAGGTAACGGAACATGTACTTTGCAAGGCTGGGATACTGTTTTGCCACCTCTTCCAAATCAGTGCATTCGGTCATAATCTTGGTGACCCGCAGCTGCTGATCGACACGCTTGACCATCACCTGCTCATTAACGCTCTGATCCTGACGACCGATGAAATAACGGTACAAATCTTCGTTCATGTAGTACATCCGCTTGGCAAAGGGCAGCGGCTGATACACAAAGATGTTATCGACATAGAAAGTGTGCTTGGGCAGCACCATTCCGGTGCTTCTCAGCATCTCCGTGCGATAGATGGCGGAGTGCATCAGCAGATACTGGGAAATGTTGAATTTCTTGGCCTCATTCCAGCTGAACACACAGTTTTCAGGGAACACATTCTTATAGTTGACCGTATGGCTG
The DNA here is from genome assembly GCA_020025295.1 of Oscillospiraceae bacterium. Taxonomy (GTDB): domain Bacteria; phylum Bacillota; class Clostridia; order Oscillospirales; family Oscillospiraceae; genus UMGS1766. The sequence continues at coordinate 34,881 of JAHHSJ010000010.1, forward strand.
GTCTGATCCTCCACATGCTCATAGACATAGTTGCAAATCATCAGATCCAGCTGACAATCCGGAGCAGAGAACTCCTCCAGTTTGGCAATCACTCGCTGCAAAGACTCCTCGTTCAGCCAGTCATCCGAGTCAACGACCTTATAATAGATGCCCTGTGCGTGAGCGAGTCCCTGATTGACACCCTCTCCATGTCCGCCGTTGGGCTGATGAATCACACGGACAATCTCCGGATACTCCGCTGCATAGCGATCGGCAATCGCAGGCGTTTCATCCTTGGAGCCATCGTCAATCAGAATAATTTCGATATTGTCACCGCCGGAAAGCAAAGTCTGGATGCAATGCTCCATATAGGCAGCAGAGTTATAGCAGGGTACTGCAAAGGTAATCAGTTTCATTCAGTTCACTTCTCAATCCTGTTTGTAATAATCATTCTACCATGACTGTATTATAATCACTCTGGTCATCATACCATAAAACGGACAAAATAAACATTGTTTTTTCCTTAATCTTTAGAATCCATGAAACGCAAAGCAACGGGGTTCCATCCAAAATCATGGTATACATAAAAAAGCACCGACTACATAAGCCGGTGCTTTTTTGGAGCTACTGGTGGGAATCGGACCCACAACCTTCTCATTACGAGTGAGATGCTCTACCATTGAGCCACAGTAGCACTTACAGTTTATTATCTTATCACAGATTTTCGCATCCGTCAATCTCCGTTTTTAAAAAAGAATGCGTCAAGCGCTGCAATTTTGCAAGAAAAAAATCTTTCTGATTTTTCATTTTCTTCAATCAGCAAAAGAGATCATCATATTTTATGCATCTTTTGCCCTTATAACTTAATAATTCAAAACCTCAAATAAGTAATTTAAGTTTTCATAAATAAAACTAGAAATAAAGCGCAAAACCACTTGTGCACAATATGCACAAGGTTATGCACATATAAAACCCACTGTTTTCAACCATTATACACTGTATTTTGATTTTTATTCACGATCATAATTTCGACATTATTTGACATTGTTCCATTTGTCAAGTTTACATAATCTTGTTTTCTTGCGTTTATGAATTTCCGACATCATTTCTTGCAAAACCGGCAGCAGACTATGGCCTGCTGCCGGTTTCAATTCATTCAAACGCTTTTCCGATATCCATATTGGCGAAGCCGTTCTGGGTCAGGTCCCCTCGCACGCCCGCCAGATACTCATAATATCCCTGGCAGCCGATCATGGCTCCGTTATCGCCGCAAAGCTTTAACGCAGGAAGATACAGTTCCCACCCACGCTTTTCGCAGAGTTTGGCCAAGTCGCCCCGGATTCTGGAGTTTGCCGCAACACCGCCGGCGGCAACCACTTTGCCATAGCCGGTCTGCTGTGCAGCATAGGCAACCCGAGGAATCAGGGTATCGCTGATCGCTTTTGCAAAAGAAGCGGCAAAGGAAGGCAAGTCCAGCTTCTCTCCCTTCTGCTCCGCATTATGGATGAGGTTCAGCGCTGCCGTTTTCAAGCCAGAGAAAGACATATCCATAGGAGCGTCCGTAACATGAGCGCAGGGCAAATGATATTTCGTGTCATCGCCGCCCTGTGCCAAGCGGTCCATGGGTGCACCACCGGGATAACCGATACCAAGCACACGGGCGACCTTATCAAAGCACTCTCCTGCCGCATCATCTCGGGTGGAACCAATCAGCTGCATATCGGTATAGTCTCTCACATCTACAATCAGTGTATTACCACCGGAAACACACAGCGCCACAAAGGGCGGTTCCAGCTCCGGATAAGTAATGTAGTTTGCGGCAATGTGACCGCGCACATGGTGCACAGGGATAAACGGGACATTCAATGCATAGGCAGCCGCCTTAGCGAAGTTGACGCCCACCAGCACCGCACCAATCAAGCCCGGCGCACAGGTTGCTGCGACGGCATCAATATCTTTCCGGGTAATTCCCGCTTCCTTTATGGCCTGATCTGCCAGCAGGCTGATGGCCGTCAGGTGCTTACGGGAGGCAATTTCAGGGACGACGCCGCCATACAAAGTGTGCATTTCAATCTGGGAAATAATTGCATCCGCCAGCACTTCCCTGCCATCACGCACCACAGCGACTGCTGTTTCGTCGCAGGAGGACTCCACGGCAAGCATAATCATTCTTCCACCTTCTTAAAAAAATGTGTCATCAGAATGGCGTCCTCTTTGGGATCGTCATAGTAGTTCTTTCGGCTGCCCACATCCTGAAATCCATGCTTCAAATACATGGCGATGGCAGGCACATTGGATTTGCGAACCTCCAAGGTCAGGAATGCCAGCTGCTGGGCATCTCCAAACCGCAGAAACACATCCAGCAAATTGGCGGCAACACCCATTCGGCGGTAATCCTTCCGCACAGCAATGTTATTGACGTACCCCTCATCCAGCACCACTGTCAGGCCGGCATAGCCGATGATCGTGCCATCCTCCGCTTCGGCAGCGATGTAGGATGCAGAGAGATTATCCAGCTCATCCAGCAGCATCTGGCGGCTCCAGGGCGTGGAAAAGCACTCTTTTTCAATCTCCACGATCTGATCCACATTATCTGCGGACATAGGAACGATTTTATAATGCTGGAGCGTTACATTTTTTGCCGGAATCGTTCCGGTCACCCGCTTAAATTCACTCATGGATTTCCTCCTCAATGGGCATCTGCCCAGCTTTTTCCGATGTGTGCCTCGGCAATCAGCGGCACAGCCAGATCTACCACATGTTCCATCTCTTCCTCCAGAATCCGGGCAACCAGTTCACCCTCAGATTCCGGACACTCCACGATCAGTTCGTCGTGGACCTGAAGGATCAGCTTTGCTTCCAGCTGTTCCTGCTTCAGTCGCTTCCACACGGCGATCATAGCCAGCTTGATGATGTCAGCCGCCGTGCCTTGAATGGGCATATTCAGCGCCACACGCTCTCCAAAGGAACGCAGATTAAAGTTGGAGCTGGTCAGCTCCGGCAGCCATCTGCGGCGGCCATGGAGCGTAGAAACATAGCCATCCCGTTTCGCCTGCTCCACGATCTGCCGCTGATAGGCGTACACGCCGGAGTAGGTTTCAAAATACCGCTGCATATACTCTTTGGCCTCTCTCATGGAAACGCCAATATCATCAGCCAGCGACCATTCGGAAATGCCGTAGACAATGCCGAAGTTGACCGCTTTGGCATGCGAACGCATCTGCTTGTTGACTTCCTCCGGCGCAACTCCGAACACCTGAGATGCAGTGATGGTGTGAATATCCGCACCATTCCGGAACCCATCACACATGGTCTGATCTCCGGCAATATGAGCCAAAAGACGCAGTTCAATCTGGGAATAGTCCGCATCCACCAAAACATGACCCGGCTGCGCCAAGAACATCTTACGCATCTGTGCGCCCAGCGGCGTACGAACCGGAATATTCTGAAGATTTGGTTCTGTTGAGGACAGGCGGCCCGTGGCAGTCACCGTATTCTGGAAGCAGGTGTGAATTCTGCCATCGGAGGCAATCTGCTTATCGAGTCCGTCCACATAAGTGCTTTTCAGCTTGGTATATTTGCGATATTCCAAAATCTCACCCACAATGGGATGATATTTTTGCAATTTCTCCAGCACCTCAGCATTGGTAGAATAGCCGCGCTTGGTCTTTTTCAAAATGGGGAGTTCCAGCTTTTCAAAGAGCACCTCGCCTAACTGCTTAGTGGAATTGATATTGAACTCTCCCCCGGCATAACGGAAGATGCGTTCCTTCATCTGACGGATTCCATCATCCAGCATCGTGCCGAACGCGCTCAAAGCATCCCGATCCACATAGACGCCGCTGCGTTCCATCTCTGCCAGCACCGGGCAGAGGGGCAGCTCCACCTCCGTCAGCAGGGAAAGCATCTTGTTTTCCTCCAGCTTTCTGCCTAAGGTTTCGTGGAGTGCGCTCACCGCAGAGGTATGAGCCATCATAGAAGCAACCACTTCGGCGTGGTCTGCGAGAGGAGAAAACGCTCCCGGAGCCGTATAATCCATGCTGGGCTTGATTTCCGTCTGATAGTAGGAAACAAACAGCTTATCCAGTTCATAGCTTCCGTCCGTGGGTGAAAGCAAATAGGCAGCCAGTGCGGTATCAAAGACAAAACCATCCGTACTGAGTCCCTCGCCCAGCAGGAGGTTCATCAAAGGCTTCACATCATGGGAAACCTTTTTCACCCGATCGCTGAACAGAACCTGCAAGAATTCATCATAGGCAGCACCAAGGCTGGGACGATAGACAAAGGCACCGTGACCGTGGGTTTCACTCTCTTCCCATTCCACGCTGACGCCGTCCAAATCGGGCAAAGCAAGACAGGTCACATACTCTGCCTTCTGCCAAAGTTCAAGAAGCTCCTTCAAGCGTGTCGCATCCGTGACCTCTTCCGCATCCAGCGTATACTCCGGCAGCTCCTCGGTCTGCGTATCCGCATCCGGTCTGAGGCCAAAGCGGTCGATCATCTTGGTGAATTCCAGTCGGAGAAACAGCGAATAAAGTTCGCCATTGTTGAATGGCTTTCGCACATTGTCCTCCGGGCGAAAGTCAATGGGTGCATCACAGCGAATGGTAGCAAGGTCATAGGACATCTTGGCCATCTCTCTGCCGCCGTCGAGCTTGGTCCGGAGCGCACCCTTAATGTCTGCCGTTTCAAAATTGGCATACAGGTTTTCAATGCTGTCGTAAGTCTGAATCAAGTTGGTGGCTGTCTTTTCGCCTACGCCTCGAACACCGGGGATATTATCCGAGGTATCGCCCATCAGCGCCTTCAGGTCGATCATATGGATGGGATCAAAACCATAAGCGTCTCGGAAGGCTTCCACCGTCATATCCTTCCAGCTGGTCTGTCCCATGCGAGAAGTGACCAGCTTGACAATGGTATGGTCGGTAATCAGCTGCAAAGAGTCCTTATCGCCGGTGACCACCGCACAATCCCAGCCTTCCGCCTCACAGCGGCGGGAGATGGTACCCAAAAGGTCATCTGCCTCCCAACCGTCCAACTCATAATACGGGATATTCATGGCAGAAAGGACTTCCCGTAGCACCGGCATCTGCATGGCCAGTTCTTCCGGCATCGGCTTTCTGGTTCCCTTGTATTCCTTATACTGCAAATGACGGAAGGTTGGCGCCTTACGGTCAAAGGTAACGCAGAGAGCATCCGGCTTTGTCTGATCCAGCAGCTTCTGCATAATATTGATAAAGCCAAAAATAGCATTGGTATGCAAGCCGTCTCTGGTCGTTAAGGGCCGCACGCCATAAAAGGCACGATTGATTATGGAATTTCCATCTAAAGCCATCAACAGCATCTCAAATTCCACCTTTCCATAGTTAGTAATAGAATACCATAAACAGCAAGAAAATACCACAGCAAAAGCACAGCTAAGTTAGCCTTGACACACGCAAGCCGCCGGTGTTAGTATTTTTGTGCAATCATCTTTCCTTTTTCTTTCGAACAGGTTTATTCCGGGTCCATCCTGGACAGCAGTGCTATTTCGCATCTGTGGGACGATTTCGTCTTGCGGGTGCATTCTTTTTGGAGGGTTACCATGAATTTCGAGTATGATTCCAAGAAAAGTTTAAAAGTTGCGAACCGGGTATCGTTCATCAGTATTTTATCCAACATCGCCCTTGCCGCATTCAAGCTGATTGCCGGTATTCTCGGTCACTCTGCCGCAATGGTTTCCGATGCAGTGCATTCTGCGTCGGATGTGGCTTCGACAGTTGTCGTGATGATTGGAATGGCACTATCGAAGAAAGACGCTGATGCGGACCATGAATACGGTCACGAGCGTTTGGAATGCGTGGCCGCCCTTCTTCTGGCTATGCTTCTGGCCTTTACCGGCCTCGGCATTGGCAGCAACGCTGTCACCAGCATCATCCAATCCTCCTATCACGAGGTACAGACCCCAGGCATCATCGCTCTGATTGCCGCTCTGGTTTCCATTTTGGTCAAAGAGATCATGTACCGTGGAACCAAGTCTGCTGCCAACAAGATTAACTCTGCCGCTTTGATGGCCGACGCCTGGCACCATCGTTCCGACGCTCTCTCTTCGATCGGTTCTCTTATTGGCATCGCCGCAGCCCGGTTGGGCTTCCCCATCTGTGATCCCCTCGCCGGCCTGATCATCTGTCTGTTCATCCTCAAAGCCGCATACAAAATCTTTATGGATGCTGTATCCAAGCTCACCGACAAAGCTTGCAGTTCTGATCTTCAGGACCGGATGCGCAAGACCGCCATGGAAGTAGAGGGTGTCGAGGGCGTCGATTTGCTCAACACCAGACAGTTTGGCAGCCGGATTTATGTGGACATTGAACTCTCCGCCGAAGGCGACCTGTCCCTGACCGATTCCCACGAAATTGCCGTTCAAGTGCACGATCTTCTGGAGAAAACTTACCCGGAAATCAAGCACTGCATGGTTCATATGAACCCAGCCGAAAAGAACGATTAAACG
>JAHHSJ010000011.1 GCA_020025295.1 Oscillospiraceae bacterium
GCGGCCGTCTGGGCGAATATAAGTACTACGATATGGATGCGGTGATTGCATCTGCGCTGGCTCTGACGGAGAAGGAGCTTTCCAATCTGTAATCGTCTCACACGCTTGCAAGTTCATAGATACCCGCTTTTAATTTTCGAGCCATTTCGGTACCCCTGTTCCGGCACCGAAATGGCTTATTTTCTCTCCATAGTCCTCTCCTTCTTGATATTATAGTAAAAGAAGGCAGTCATTGTTATAATGACTGCCTTCTTTATCTTTGCAAAATTCGCTCAACGAATTTGGTCATGGTGCCTTTCATTTTACAGAATCTTCTTTATCTGAGAGAGGACCGCAACAACCTCTTTTTTGTATAACACCATAATCAGAGCAAACAGGACACACTGATGGCCGAGGAAAAAACGATCTACACCAATAGTGATCAGTGCAAACGCTTGGATCACCAGCAAAATATAAGCTGCAATATCCCGCTTAATATGGATATCCATCTCAATACCCACATATTTTTTCAATTCTCGAATTCGAAGAATCCACATCAGGAAGTAAGATAATGCCGTTGCAAAGACTGCTCCAAGTACACCCCAAAACTGTATTAACACAAGATTTAATCCTGCATTAACCGCAGCTGTAATTGTAGATGTTATAGCAAAGGTTCCAGTCTTTTTTTTCGCTGCCAATAGCCCTCCAATATACGCAGACATTCCAGAAAACACGGTTCCTATCAGGAGAAAGGGGGAATATCTCCATGCTGCAAAAAAGTCATTGGCAAACAAAAAGGAAGCCAGCGGTTTATCCAGCACAATAAGTGCCGAGCACATGCATACCAGCAGAAAGTTATACACATTGTAGGTGTTTGAAAAGAATCCATCTGAATCTTTCTCATCAAAATCTTTGACAGCTGACAGTGTCCACGCCTGACCAAAGATTCCCTGAACAATATTAATAATAGACGGGATTTTGTATCCGACAGAGAGAATACCATTTTCCGATATTCCACAGAACCAGGTTACGATATATGTATCTAACGCACTACTTGTCCACCACACAATCGCATTTGCTACCATGGGCGTACTGTATTTGACCATCTCTCTTCTAATGGGGTCTTTACGAGGAACCAGTCTTAAATACCTATGAATATCTATTTTGAACAACAGATAAATCACTTGTGCAGAAATTCCAAGAATAGATGCAACAAAATAGCCGATCAAACCGAACTTAAAAACAACCAAAAAGAGAAGGTTGGACGCAATCATCACCGCTGTAGACAAAACGCTACCTATCGAAATATCTCTAATTTGATTTGTTCCTCTTGCAAAATAAACCAAAATTCCAGACAATGCGTTTAGACCATATAGAAGGACAAAGAAAGAAGCGTAGTCCTTTAAGATTTTTATAAACCCAAAGTAGTAGTTTATTCCCGTAAACGCCAACAATATAAGCGTACTGAGAATCACATAGTAAAGACCCGTTGAGAAAACTTTATCTCTTTCTGAGTCTTCCTCTACCGAAAATCGAAGCACTGCTTCCTGTATATCCACCGTAAGCAACGGAATCAAAGGACCAATGGTTGCATTTAAGATGTCATAGGTTCCGTAATCCGCCGTTGACAGCACATGTGTGTAAAGCGGAACCATAAAAAAGCTCATCAATTTTGTTGCAAAATTACTTAGAGTTAATAAGCCTATATTTTTAAGCAAAAACCTATATTTTGTCATTTGTTCATTTCTGAATCTTGTATTGAGATATCATGGTTGTTCTTCTTACAAGATTCATGTGCCCCCCATTTCATTTCTTAAAATCTCGGACAATCATTTGGTAATTATCATTCAAGATTTGAATCAATTGTTCCGGATTATGCCTTTCTCGTGCACAACAGATTTCATTTTCGGATAGCTTCTCCAGTTTTTCCTGATCTCCGCACAGATCCATAATAAGAAACGCTAAAGCGTAAGGCTCGCTATAAGGGTACAACATTCCGGTCTTTCCATCTTCCACCAAGCTGGGAATACCGCCCACATTCGCCGCAATAACAGGGCAGCCGATAAGCTGGGCCTCACAGAGAGAATTGGGTGAATTATCAATAATTGCCGGATGGATATACATCAAAGACTCTGCCAGCTCTTTGGCCACAGATGATGCATCGATCATACCCAGTAGATTGATGTTATAGTCCTCATGACGAATGCCAGTTTTCACTTCTGCCAAATGAAATGTCCCAAGATTGCCCGCAACATTCCATTGGAAATCAAAAGAAAACTGCTCTTTTAGGATTTTTGCAGTTCTGAGAATCATCTCATTTCCCTTAAGCATTCCTGCCTGTGTGATTGTAACGAGCTTGTGGTCGCCTTTCATCTTCCATCTCGTACTTGAGTCATAAATTTCAGGTCGCAAGGCTTCAGGACAGTAGAAATACTTCGCATCAGGGCTGAAGTATCTTACAATATCCCTATCCCATTTTGTTCTTCCCATAAAATAGTGATTCGACGCCATTACCCGTTTTTCCGCTTCCAAATGAGCTTTATCTTTTTTATGATTCGTTAACGAAGTAAACGCCACTTTCGGACTATAATGGCTGCAACGGATATATTCGCGTTCAGAAAAAGCAATTGCGCTGGATTCGCTATATATATTGGAAAATCCTTGCATATGAATCACAACAGGAACATCCACACTCTCGGCAATCCGACCAAAGGGCCACTCAGAACCAAAACACTGAATAATATCCGGTCGAAAATCCTCAATGATCGCAAGCATTTTGGGTTTCATTCGATTCCACTTAAAATCTGTATCTCTCTTTTCAATCAACCGATCTTTAATGGTATTTGAAATCTCAATCGGATAGTAAGTGACATTATCATTATCTTTGCATACCTTAAACCGACTGTCCGGATATTCAAACGCAATTCCAAATTCGGTTTCAGGACTATATTTAGTCACTGCCCGTTCCAAAGATGCAATCCAGCCTCCATATTTTTTCTCATCAAACAAAGACGGTGTAACCGAAAACCACAACGCTCTCATCGTATTTTCTCCTCACAACTTAGTAATGATGGTATAAATGTCCATAAAAAGTCTCTTGTTTACCCTTATTTTCCACAAAATCATATTTGTAATTTGCGTTAAGAAGAAATGTATCTTCTGTTATTGTATCCCATATTAACCGATCAAAAGGTTCATTTCCACTCTCGTTTATAAAATTATATCTGCTATTATTCAACGGAACCCGATCTACTTTCGCTTTGACTGCAGGTATATTCTCATACGCAATTGCAATCAGCGCATCAATGAAAAAGTAACTTGGTACAAAATCGTAATCTAGGAAAAAGTTGTCATACATCTCTTTAACAAAAGAAAATAAAATTTGACCTTTCTCTGCGGCCAAAAATCCTGTGGTCCATAGCCCTTTGCATACATGCCAGTCTGAAAACAAACCATGTCTAATCGTATAAAACGAATACTGGCTTACAAAATCTAGCCCTTTCATAGGATAGAAATTGCAATCAATATAAATACCACCGTATTGCTCCAAAAGTAACACGCGAAGATAGTCGGAAATATGCGTCATGGAGAGTTTCTGCATCTGAATAAGCTCCATAATGTAATCTGGAATTTTGACAAACTCCATATAGTTATCTCTACTTACGACGCTCACCTCATAATCCGGCATCATCTGCTTTATGTGCTTAATATTTTGGACGATTCTCGGGGGTGTACTCTCATCAATCCCTTGCCACCAAATCATCCATACGCATTTTTTATTCTGAACCACACGATGCACCTTGTTCTGGTTCTGATATTTCTGTAGTACAAGTGAATACTTCTTGACTAATACACTTTTTAGCCTGTTGTACTGCATCGTATGAAGTGATTGATTTTTCTTAAACAGAAAGCTTTTTAAGAAAAAAAGTACGGCAAGCTGGACATCAAAACGAAGCAATAGCCTAACGAATAACACGGTATTACTCTTCAGTGTTTGAAGCTTCTTTTTCATTCTGTTTTCCTTCCCGGCGAGCTCATTTCATCGGTCATGTTCTTCTCTAGATGGGAACGCAGCTAAAATTTCAGGTAGATTATCACTTGTCACACGAGCACTAAGGAGTGCAATCTGTTCCTCCGTATAGGCATTTGCATCTAGATCAATGGTCTTTAGTTTATTGATAATTTCCTCCGGAAACCGATATTTAATTACTCGAGCAGGATTCCCTGCTACAACGGCATATGGTGGAATATCATGTGTCACGATGCTCCCTGTTCCAATGACAGAACCTTTTCCAATTCTGACTCCAGACAAAACCCACACTGCATCGCCAATCCACACATCATCTTCTACCACAATCGGACCTTTAGATGTTGCTTCTGCAGTACCAAATGGAAATGTAGATAAGCATTCATAATCATGTCCACCACCCAGCAAAAACTCGCATCTGCCCAAAGAACAATTGGATCCAATCTCCAGCCTCTCGCATTTTCCCATGGTATAATTGACATTAATCTTGCCATAACTGCGTTTCCCAACTGTAATTCCGCCATTTCTCACAAACCGGGCCGCCTCTATGTTGCTAATAGAACCAATCCATGTGGAATTGTGGCGATTGTGTTTTCGCCAATATCTTTTAACTCGATAGTTCTCAATTCGAAATTTAATTGAAGACAGCATCTTGTCCGATACCTTTTCCTTTCTTACTTGATTCTGCCAAATTTCAGCTTGGCATGGTCCAAGTAACATCCATACACTTTTCCTGTTTCTGCAGCCTTCCTATAATATCTGGAGGTTTTTATAAAATAGAATACTACCATAAAATACAGAGAAATTTTCAAACCGGGTAATGACGAGGCCGTATAGGTCACCCAATATGCCAAAGCAAAAAACATCAAAGGATTGCTCTTACACCGATACGGAACAATCACAATGGAGTAAATCATAAAAACGATATATGCAAGAATACCCAATGATCCATACTGCACCGTAACAGAAAGCCAAACACTCTCCATCCCGTACAGCATAACATATACCTCTTTAGGCAACACTTGTGCAAATTTCACGCCTAACCCGGTCAGAGGTGACATTTTCAACAACTGCAACGCCTGTTTCATTTGCAAAATTCGCATCTCAAAGCTACTGCCAGAAACCTTTTCTGCTGCATTTTCATTGAACATAGATGCCAAAATCACAAAATTATCTTTTATCAACGGGAAAAGCACGACCAGTGCACCTATCCCGCATAGCGCAAACACATAAAGTCGCTTCTTTTTGAAGTTCACAAGGGACAGTGCTGCAATCATGTAAAACAGCAACGGGGATCTCATCTTTGTAAGAATGACGCAAGGAATGCACAGAAAAGCCGTCAAAAGTGCCAGCTTTTTTAACTTTACTTTATCCTTTTGGTTAATCCACAGCCAAAAAGTAAACACTGAATAGATACTCCAGTTGATGCCTGCTCCAATGGGATGCTCAAAAATCGACTGAATTCTGTATCCTCTGCCTTCGGTGGAATACTGACCCAAAAACATCTTACTCTCATCCTGAATCAGCGTAGCTTCATACATAACCAGAGGATTTGACTGGATTATATACTCCACAAGACCGTACACACAAGAAATAAACACGACAATTGTAATGCTTTTGTATAGCCGCGCATAATCCTCCTTTGTTTCCAGCGTTTCCCACATCATCCATATCAGAAGGACTTCTTCTGATATCGTTTTGATTAGGAATGTAATCTCTGCCTTGAAGCCCGCAAGTGCAAACAAGGCGGATAATGTCCAACTGATTACAAGCAACAAGAACGGTGCTCGAAACAGGAATTTCGTGTGTGCAAACTGATACTTGTTATGTTTACTGACGAAAAGCAAGATATACATTAGGGTAAGAAACATTTCTACCGTGAGAAGTGGAATTCCCGGAAGAGATATAAGAGTTATATTTGTTACCAAAAACAGCTTATAGGTCAAATACAGAATAAAGCTTTTTTTGAAGTCAACAAAACTGTAAACCAAAATGCATAATCCAACAAGTGCAAAAACCATATTCTCTCCCCATCCAATCACTTAAGTCTTTTGCTCCCGATATAGCCCTTGGATTCAAAAACGAAGTTCCGTCATTCTCTCTTAGTTATCCATGCAATATAAACCTGTCCTTTTCACCGTATGTTACCGATTTCCAAGCAAAATAGAAAGGCGCAATTTTATTCCCATATTTTTGCTTACATACCTGGTTTTCCGGGATGCAGCTAATTTCATTCTGGTCCACAGCGAAGTTTTGTAGCCGGCAACTACAGCCAACCATTCTTTCTGCTCTGTTCCCATCAGTTCTGCAAACTGACGCAAAATTGTTTGCGCCTGTTTTGCGACTCCCACCGGCTCTTGATATCTGATATCCCGGATACGAGCCTTTACGGTTTCCCAGCGACTTGCGGGAACGCCAACCACATTATTCTCGTGCTGCCGGTACTTCATATGTGCATTGGGATCATATACAATTCTTCCATCCACTGCGGCGCAAACAACTGCGAAGTAGAAATCATGCAAGACAATCTCACTTGGAATGCCACCTTCACAGACAAGATTTCTCAAAGCCTGGTTAAAGATCATCGTACAGCCCAGAATACCACCGGCACAGGTCAGCGTTTCAAAATCAGTACGAGGCAATGAACGATACACATTTCTACCCAATGACTGCAGCTTGCTATCCACAAGTTCGGCATTGGCGCAATATAGTGCTGGTCCCGCTTCCTTTTCCAACGCAAGCAGACCCGCTTTTATCTTGTCCGGCATCCAGTAATCATCCTGATCTGCAAATGCATAGAAATCGTACTCCGGGCAATGCTGTACTAAATGCAGGAAACTACGGGCAGGCCGCATATTTTCTCCCGTGTACCAGTGAAGCTTCTGTTGATTAGCATACTCATGCAGAATCTGCTTCGTCTGGTCGGACGATCCATCATCTCGCACCCAAAGATCCAGTTCAAACTCGCCTTCCTGCTCCAAAATCGAGTTAATCTGCTCGCGGATATATTTTTCACCATTATAGGCCGACATAAGAACCGCAATTCTCATTCAAAATGCTCCTCTAAGCTTTTCTTCTTCAATGTAGATTACTAAACAGCACTATCTAAATACCTTTAAGCTGTCTTTACTTTTCTGTTTTTGAACTGCTTCCCTATCCATTTGTAAGCTTCGATGCCAACAGTCAAAAATGAAATCTCCAAAACAAATGCAAACAGGAACGATAGCCAGCCTCGTCCCAGCAGAGTCAGCACGCCGATTTTCTCCAACCCACGAAAAACAACCATTTGAGCAAGGTACATCTCCATGCTGATGCTACCAAAATAGTGGAATACGCAATTGTCCAGAATTTTTGTTTTTACCCCCATAAAGAAGCACAACAAAACGCTGAACGCCAGAATTGAAACCAGTGGAAATAATTCCACTTTTCCCCACAACAGCATTGAACTTTCCTTAAGTCCAGGCAGAAAGGTATATCCCGTAACCACAGCAACACAAATAATAATCGATACAGCCTTATATTTCTGTACCCATGCAGTAATCTGATCCCTGTAAAGGAAAATCAATCCACCGGCAAAAAAATATGGGGTGCAGAAAATAAAGGTATGCCGATGTGTAAAAGAGACTATAGGCGCAATGAACTTATCTGTAAAAAAGTAATGACTACACAGCAAATTGATCACAACTGAAACAAAAAATGCCATCCATGCTCTTCGCTTGTTTTTAATGAGAAAGCAAAAATACGGAAATAGCATATAAAACAAGAAGATCACGCCAAGCGTCCAGCTGACCCCCAAAACATCAAGACTGTTATTTGGAAGAAGCCCAAATGCCATTGTGATTTCCATAAATCCCTCGTAGACTGCATCCATAGAATGTTCCACGATAACTGTAAAGACAACAAGGCAGGAAAAGAAAGGCAAATTTTTCTTGATACGCCGCATGTAGAAATCTTCTATACGAATCTCGTTATTCTGTATCCTGTCGTAATAGCCACAGCACATACTAAACCCGCTCAGCATTAAAAACAGAATTACAAAATGGGTCCACGAAGGAATGACCGCATCATAAACCAGTCCGTGAATCTGGTAGTTAAAATTTGCACAGATGTGCATGGCGATAATTCCGAAGCAACACAGTGCCCGCAGTGCATCCAGATTCTCATAATTTTTTTTCTTAGACATAGCAAATCTCCTCTATTGTTATGACCCAATCCTGAATGTAATTACTTTCTGTATGCGGCATAATAATGATGACCTATGCGATCCTTCTCCGGGGGCAGCTGCATATAGTCCCCATAAATATGCCGCAGCACTGCATCATAGGCTTTGGGAACCCGGAACTGATATTGTTCAAAGGGAACCAACACCAAATCGTCAAACCACTCTCGTTTAAAAATATCCTTTTCGCCGCCGCTTAGCCAAACCGCACAGCCAACATACTGGGCTTCATCATAAGACTTGACTCCCTCCAGCTTTGCAAGCTGTTTCTGGAAATAACCCTTACCGATGCATTTCGACACCAGATAAGTTGGAAATTTCAGCGCTTTTTTCAGGGCAGTTGTGGTCGTTTCCATCGCAAAATGTTCTCTCGTTGCCTGATAGCACAAAGAAGACAGTAAATCTCCCTTCCGCCCAAACGAAACCGCCTCTTGCTTCGTATTTCCCAGACCGTCATATGGATAGATGTCAATAAAAACGCCCATTCCATAGGGCTTTTCATTTTCCATTTTAATCCCATAACGCTCATCGCTGACCCGTGCAATCATGTATGGATAGTCCTTACAGGACTTGGGGTCAAACACCTTCAGATTGGGATATTCCGCACGATGCTCATGCATGTAATTTAGAAACGCATCATAATCCTTGCGTGGCATCATAATATCCACATCATCATCCCATGGAATATAACCCTGATGCCGAATAGCTCCAATCAGCGTACCATAAACCAGAGAATAGCGCCAGTTATGCGCTTCACACACTTCCGCAACCTGATGCAGGATTTCCAGCGACACCTGCTGCACTTCTTTCATAGTAAGGGCTTCCATATATCTTCTCTCTTTCATAGCTTCGGCTTTTTGCACCTGTTGAACATTCCTTACTGGATGATGTATCTGAAATAAGTGCCCTCCAAAGCAGCATCCTCTTCTGAGAATTTATAACTCAGCTTATGGAAGGGGGTTTGTGCTATCATGGCCTGCCACATTCTGGGGTCATACTGGTCAAACATACGCAAAAGTAAGTTGTGCGGAGTTGCGTTATCCCGAGGTACAATACGATTCCACTCATCCGGATTCTGCTCCAATGCAATGGACATAAAATCATGCACAAGGAAATAATCCACCATCTTATCATTGGTCCTCCAATATTCATAGCAGAGATCCCGGGTCAAGGTAAGAATTCGATTGTTCGTTTTTGCGCTGATCAGCCAAGACGATATCAGCTGAGACTGGCCATCCCTGCCCGGTTTCAATGCCTGATAAAGGAACAAATCAGAGTCAAAGAAATAGTCCGGAATATCCTGCCGTTTGCTGGTGCACAGGACGGTAGAGTCAATCCACATTCCGCCATATCGGATCAGCAGCTCCAGGCGAAGTAAATCCGTCATATGGGTATGTGTAATCAGACCTGCTCTCCATTTTTCCATGATGTACTCAGGAAACTGCACATATTCATCCATATTCTCGCTGGTAATCAGGATAATTTCTCGATCCGTCAAATTTTTCTTCAACGATTGATAACATTTCTGAACCAACTGTGGTGCAGACTCCATCCCCTGAAACCAGCAGACCCAGACTTTATTGGACTTCTGATGAGGAACCGTATCATCAAACGCTGCATTCAGCTCCTCAATCTGCCTGCGATACCTCTTTTCAAGCCGTTTTTTGATTTTGTATTGTGCCGAGAGCCGCAAGATCTCCAGAGCCTTCTTCTCTTTTCCCAGCAGCAGGAACTCGCATCCTGCTGTAAAAAAAGCGCCGCCTCGAATATACTGCTTGACTAGGCCCATACCGCCCTGCTTTTCAAATACTGCCTTCAGACCCATATCAATCTCTCCAAAACATCTGTTATCGCTTCAAAAAAGTTTCACTGTATCGACCAGCGATATATTCCCAGCTATAGGCCTCCCGAATTCTCTGCTTTGCCTTGGCTTCATATTCCGCCCGCTGCTCTCCGGTCATCTGATCGGCGCGCTCAATCAGCGCCGCCAGATCACCGGGTTCTTTGCTCCAATAGAGAGCAGCATCCTCTGCAACCTCCCGGTTAAACCCGACATTGAGCAGCAGATTGAGTTTGGTACTTCCCAGCGCTTCCAGCAAGCTGGGATTCGTTCCGCCCACTTCGTGACCGTGGAAATATGCATACGCATTCTCACGAATCTTCATCAGCAGCTCCTGATCATAAACCGTTCCGACAAATTTGATGCGGGGATCCTTCTTAAAGTGGATCTTCTCCTCCAGTTCAGCGAGGAACTTATCATTGACATTGGTGATGATCGCAAAATCCTTCTGGCTTTTGCTCTTCATAAACTCCCGGATCATAACCTCATAGTTGTTTTCCGGGACAAAACGACCGACAACCAGATAATAGTTGTCCGCCTTCAAACCCTTTTCTGCATACCAAGACATAAGTTTTGGGGCCTCATCGGTCAGCTGGCTCTTCCGGGTTTCGGCTCCATATGCAATAAAGGTGGTTTTCGGATCTCGGCCGTGAATTCCCTTTCCGTCGTAGCACTCATGAATATAACGCTCGATATTCACCGAATCGCAGATGGCTAAATCGCAATACTTAATCATCATCTGCTCCGAGATCTTCCAATATTTTCGAATCGGTGCGCTCCACTTGGCTCGCATCCATTCATGTCCGTCCGGATTGAGATACACTTCTCCCCCAAGCTTATGAATGGCTTTGTAGAAGTGACCGGCGAACGGTCCGATTCGACAAGCCATAATATACACGATGGGGTGTACAATTTTCTGGACCTTAATAATCCGAATACATTCCTCCAAGGCTTTTACATCGTAGTAAATCGCCTGTGCAGGTCCGATTTTTTCCGGGATTCGAATTCGAAAGCAATGTGCATTGTGGTACTCAAATTCAGTTTCGGAAAGAATTTCTGCACCCTCCGTCTGATACGGATCCATGCACCCGTCTCCATTTGCCTTACAGGCTACATGGTACTTAATTCGGTCATTGGACGCGTGATATTCTGTAAGCTTATTGATGAAGGTTTCATATCCGCCGTATGCTCCAAGACTTTTTGCACCAACCAAGAATACATGTTGAACCATCATTCTTACCTTCTCTCTTCTCAATGCGCCAATGCGGCTGTCCTAAACCACAATTTCAGCATTACATCCTGTTTCTTGCGCTTTTCTCCGTCAAAGGAGTGGGACATATCCAGAACTGCATTGTTTTTCTCTCTCCGAATATTTCCCACTATGAAACACTGCAAGGTATCCACAGATCCACTGAACGCAAAGCAGCATATTTTCTTCTGCCTCGCTAAGCTCACTACCACCCATTACGTTTCTACATATTAACACAAAAAGCAAAAAGAAACAACAAAATCCACATTTTTATCCCATTTATCTAATTTTTTGTTTGTGTTATGTTCTTTTTTATTCTTCTTTAAGGGAAGAATAAGACGAACTCCCACCCTCTTTTCTCCAATGCGAATGGAACCAGATCGTAAGAGAATTTTGTTTCTAAATCTTGCACGCCTTTACACAAAAAAAGACAACCTGCGCCGTGAGTAATTTTGCGGTAGATACCTGAAGCCCGGAATTTTTCGGACTTATACTGTTTCGAAAAACAATCTTTTCTAATTGTACCTAATATTTTAGGCATAGTCAAGATATTGGGTATGATATTATTGAGAAAACAGGAAAGGAGGGTTGCAGCATGATCTCATATCGCCCGTTTTACAATACACTTCTGCATCTTGGGATTACCGAGTATGCATTGATTTACAAATACGGTATTCCTGCCAACACAATCCACAGAATGAAGCACGGAAAACCCATTACCACCACCACTTTGGACACTCTGTGCAGCATTTTGGAATGCCCCGTGCAAGACATACTGGAATACCTTCCTCCCGAAGAAGCATAAGAGCAAAACCGTTGCCCACCGACTACAGGCAACTGGGTTTTGCTCTTTTCTCATTCAGTCCGCTTGGATTTTCGATTCAAAAAACGAAACCAGATCGGTTCCATCTGCGCTTAGAAATTCATCGGTCCAGGCTTGGATGCGCTCCACAAACTTATCATTCTCCAGATAGTCCCAAGGGTGAAGGGTTTCCGCAATGCCATATAGCCGAGCCAGTGCAAGTGCCGTTTCTATGTATTGTTTGTTCATAGGCAGTCCTTTCTCCAATAATGCAAAACTCATCTTTCTCACCTTGCCACATTCATTCCACTTACTCTCACCTTTTCTTTATTGTACCCCAATTTTTATGACAGAAAAACATTTTTTCTCGGTTTTTAATTCTAAATGCAAAGAAATTCCTTTTTCTTCGAAGCATCGTTCTGTTGGGCAAACGGGAGAATATAATTCCTTTTTTTACAGATAATAGGAGTGAAACCTGTCAAGGAGGATTTATATTCATGAAAGCAACAGGCATTGTTCGCAGAATTGATGACTTGGGCCGGGTTGTAATCCCCAAGGAAATCCGTCGCACCATGCGCATCCGGGAGGGAGATCCGCTGGAAATTTACACAGACCGGGACGGAGATGTTATTTTCCGCAAGTACTCCCTCATGGGCAGCATCAGCGAGTTTGCCGAGGAGATTTGCCACGCCGTCCATGCCACCACAGGACTTCCCACTCTGGTCACCGACCGAGACACGGTTCTGGCCGTTTCCGGCTCCCCGAAGCGAGAATTCGGCGACAAACCGATTTCTCCTGCTCTGGAGCAGATCATGGAGCAGCGCAGCGTCTATCATCCCTCAGAGCAGGATGCTCGCTCCCCGGTCATCACCGGAAGCAATCATCTCTCCATCGGCGTGGCTGCCCCCATTCTGGCGCAGGGCGATGTACTGGGATGTGTGGTCATCGGCACCACCGGTGAGGACACCCCCATCGGCGAAAAAGAATACACGCTGGCGGAAACTCTGGCCGGATTTCTGGGCCGACACATGGAAAGCTGAAAAAAGAGGCAGAACTCCCCACGGTTCTGCCTCTTCACTATGGAAAATAATTGCTCTTTTTCTTCAATTATGGTATTCTTTGGGTATCACAATTTACTCAAGTGGGTTCTTGCCCACGGATAGAAAAACGAGGAATTCATATGGAAGAAAAAACTACTGCAAAAAAAGTCATGCTCTCCGGCATCCAGCCCAGCGGTGATCTGCATCTGGGCAACTATCTGGGCGCCATCAAGACTTGGGCCAACCGCTCCGAGCTGTATGACTGCTACTACTTCATGGCGGATATGCACACCATCACCGTGCGTCAGACCCCTGCCGATCTGCGCCGCCGCACTCTGGAACAGCTGGCCATCTACATCGCCTGCGGTCTGGACCCGGAGAAGAACACTCTGTTCGTCCAGAGCCATGTGCCCGCCCACGCACAGCTGGGCTGGGTGCTGGACTGCTACACCATGTTTGGTGAGCTGAGCCGCATGACCCAGTTCAAGGATAAGTCCGCCAAGCACGCCGACAACATCAACGCCGGTCTGTTTACCTATCCCTCTCTGATGGCTGCCGACATTCTGCTCTATCAGCCTGACCTGATTCCTGTGGGTCAGGATCAGAAGCAGCACTGCGAACTGACCCGTGACATCGCCCGTCGCTTCAACAACCTCTACGGCGAGGTGTTCAAAATCCCCGAGCCCTTTATCCCCAAGGAGGGCGCCCGCATCATGAGCCTGAATGCTCCGGACAGCAAGATGAGCAAGTCCATGCCCGATGGCTGCGTGTTCCTGATGGAGAAGCCCGAGGACATCATGCGCAAGTTCAAGCGTGCCATCACCGACAGCGACACGGAAAACTGCATCCGCTACGATCCGGAGAACAAGCCCGGCGTGGCCAACCTGATGAATATTTACGCCGCCTGCACCGACAAGACCATCGACGAGATCACCGCCGAGTTTGAGGGCAAGGGCTACGGCGCTTTCAAGCCCGTGGTGGGCGAGGCTGTGGTGGAGACCCTGCGTCCCATCCGTGAGGAAGCCCAGCGCCTCATCACCGACAAGGCTTACCTCTCCGACATCTGCAAGAAGGGTGCGGAAAAGGCCAACTATGTGGCCAACAAGACTCTGCGGAAGGTCTACAAAAAGGTCGGCTTCCTGCAGCTGTAATTCCATTCAGAATCCCATAAGCACGACGAGGGCCAGCACGATCAGCCAGTCCTCGTCGTCGCTTTCTATAAACAGGTAGACCAGGATCAGCATGAGCAGGATGTCGCCTTTGTCGAACCGATCCAGATGCAGCATTTGCAGCAGCCGGTCCGGCTTGGGTACTCCGCCCTCGAACAAGTTCCGGAACAGACCGCCAAGGCCGCTTTGTCCCCCTTGTTCGGAGGCTACCGGCTCATCGTTCCCGGTGGGAATATAAGAATTATACATGCCCATCCTCCCGAAACAGCTGCATAGAGCCCCGGATCACTCGGGACAGGCGGGCGATTCGGATTGCCTTATCCACCTTTTCCCGGCTCTCCTGCTTCAAAAACGGCTTGAGTGCTTCTAGCAGCGCCTGCTTTTCGTCACCGCCGGCAGTATACATCTGCACCAGTGGCAGCAGCTTTTGCAGCATCGATGGGTCGAATCCTCCCAGCAGGCTGCCCAGTCCCCCCAATGGGTCGGCGGTCGGTGGCGGCGGTGACTGCACAGTCCCATTCTGTCCGTTTGGTTCTCCTTCGGATGCCGTCGCTGCTCCGCTACTGTTCTCTCCTCCGCCGGACAGGCTGCTGGCCAAGGACATGATCTGCTCCATGGTCTCCGGTGAGGAGAGGATCGCATTCAATTTGTCTTCCCATTCGCTCACTGCGTCCCCCTCCTCTCCTCGGCATCAGTGGTTCAGCTTGCTTTGAATCTGAGCAATCAGCTTTGCGCCTTCCTGCGTTGCGGACAAGGCGTCCAGCATCCCCTGTAAGGCTGCGCTGTCCCCCTGCTTGGCGTGCTCCGCCGCCGACTGGAGATGTCCGCCGCTGCGATTATTGAGCAGCTGGGCAAGCTGACGCACCTCCGGCGAATTCATCAGAGAACGCAGCTGCTCCGGGTGCTTCAAGACCTCACGCGGGTCCATTGGCTGCTTTTGTTCTGGCATTTCAAATCCCACCTTTCCTGTTACCAGTATATGCAACGACGAAAAGGATGTGACGCAAATGAAGATTATGGTCGTGTCCGACTCCCACGGTCGGATTGAGGACACTATTATGGAAATTGAGTCCCTGCGTCCGGACGCCATCTTCCACTTGGGCGACCACTGGCGTGACGGCGAGGAGCTGGCCTTTGCCTACCCAGACATCCCCCTGTATCAGGTCCCCGGCAACTGCGACTGGTCCGTGGTGGGCCAGCCCTCGGAAAAGCTGGTCACTCTGGGCGGCGTGAAGTTTCTGCTCTGCCACGGACACACCTACGGGGTGAAAAATGGCTACTACTCTGCCGTCAGCCACGCCCGCACCGAAGGTGCGGATGTGCTGCTGTGCGGTCACACCCATCGGCCCCACTACGAGGATTTCGGCGGTTTGCAGCTGTTCAATCCCGGCAGCGTAGGCTATGACCACACCTACGGCATCATCACCGTGCAAAACGGCATTGCCTCTTGCAGTCTGCGAACCATGGAATAACAAAACAGCACCCCGGACGGAATCTTCCGTCCGGGGTGCTTTCATACGCTTATCAATACAGAGGCAGTCCGCCGGTGAGGGCGTCCGCCTGTTCCGCCTCCAGCGGTTCAAAGGCAAGCGCGGTATAGGTCGGCTCGCCGTGGAACTCGGTGAGTCCTGCATCCTGAATCAGAGCTGTGACAACACCGGCTTCTCTCGCCTGCTTGTCCAGTTCCAAAAGCGCTTCCTCCGAATCCACATAGACGCAGATTTTCGCCATGCCGTAGCGGAACCAATCGGTCAGCGGGCTCTCCTGTCCCTCCGGGGTATTCAGGAAGGCATAGCCCTCCGGGTCCACCGTCAGCTCAGCCATTCGGTTTTCCTTGACGATGGCCCGCAGCACGGCCTCTACCGACGCATGGGACGCCTGTGCGGCAATCTTTCCCTTGCGCATTTTCAAATCCCTGCGGACAATCAACATCTGTTTACTGCGATATGCCATATCAACGCACCAACTTCGGAATCAAAATCTGTTCCGGCATATTCGGAGTAATGACGATTTCATTTTCCTCCGCACGGTTCACCGGAAGGTCGGTGTTCAGGAAGGGGTCCAGCGTGGACAGCACCCGATAGCCGATCACACCGTCCCGATAATGCATGGGGATGGTCACACGGGGATGCAGCAGCTCCATCACTGCGTGTGCCTCCTCTGCGTCAATGGTGAAGTTACCACCCACCGGGAGAATCAGCAAGTCCGGACGACCGATCTCCTCCGCCTGTTCCGGCGTAAGAACACAGCCCAGATCGCCCATATGTACCAGACGAAGTCCCTCGCCCTCAAACACATGGATGAGATTCTTACCCCGACGGGCTCCATTGTGATGGTCATGGGCACTGGAAACCGTGCGAACCGAAAAGCTCAGCTCCCGACCAGTGAGAATGACTTGCTCCACTGCATTGTGATCGGCGTGATCGTGGCTTGCAAGCGCCGCATCGGCGGTCAGTTCCGGCAGGCGCAGCCCGGGAACATAGCCGACCGCATAGGGATCTATAATCAGACTTCTTCCGGCCATCTCAATCCGGAAGCAGGAATGTCCATACCAAGTGACAACAGCGTGACTCAATGTTATGCCTCCCAAAATCTCCTATTCCTATGTGCGTTATCGCACCCTCTTCAACCTAACTTTCACAATTTTACCATATTCCTACCGCCAAGCAAGAGAAATTGCACCTTTTCCCGTTTTTCTCCGTTGGCATGAAATCTGACCTCTTCAATGTTTTGCTATTTGGTGATTTTTTCCTCATTCTTTTCGTGGTAACATATTGACAATAGAAATTATCGGATATTTCACATATATTTTGCCTGTTTCTTCGACAAAATCAGCCATAATGATAACAATGCAGCAAAAAGGAGTTGCGTTCTATGACCATCACCTATCCCGTAAAGCGTGGAATTTATGTTAATCTGACCAACCGTTGTACCTGTGCCTGCACCTTCTGCCTGCGTCAGAACGGCCCCGGCGTGTACGGCTCCGACCCTCTTTGGCTGGAACGGGAACCGACCGTGCAGGAAATCTGCGATGACCTGATGCGCTGGAAGCTGGAGGACTACCAAGAGGTGGTCTTTTGCGGCTACGGCGAACCGACAGAACGGCTGGACGATCTGCTGAAGGTAGCTGCCTTTTTGAAGGCTCACTCCAATATCCCCACCCGCATCAACACCAACGGCTTGTCCGATCTCATCTGGAAGAAACCCACCGCTCCCCTGCTGAAGGGGCTGATCGACACGGTTTCCGTCAGCCTGAATGCCACCAACAAGGAGGAATACCTCCGGCTGACCCGGAGCAAATTCGGCATTGACTCTTATGACGCCATGCTGAACTTCACCCGGGATTGCACCAAGTATGTCCCCCATGTCGTGATGACGGTGGTGGGCGAGCCGGTCACTACCCCGGAGGAGCAGGAAATCTGCCGGGGCATCTGCGCACAGGTGGGTGCCACCCTCCGGGTGCGCCCCTACGAAAGCTAAATTTGATGAAAAACGGTCGACACAGAAATCTGTGCCGACCGTTTTTTCGTCATTCGTCCTTCAATTCGTTTCCCACATGAGGGTCGATCATGGTTGCCTTCGCGTAGTCCCAAAGGGCCTGAGAGCCCTCTGCCGTCCGGGCGTTTCTTCCCATCACCTGACTCACCTTGACGCCGTGTTCCTTCCAGGAACGGCCTTCCGTGGCGTGATTGAGCATCAGGGGCTGGACACAGTCCATGGTGCGGGCGAATTTGGCTTCCGGAGTCTCTCGAGCCTCAAATTCGTCCCACAAGGCCCGAAGCTTCTTGCCTTGGTCTTCCGGCAGCAAACCGAAAATACGGTCTGCTGCGGCCACCTCACGCTCTCGCTGGGTCGTTTTGCCCTGCTCATCGTAGGCATAGGTGTCACCGGCGTCAATTTCCACCAAATCGTGAATCAGCACCATAGACATGGTTTTCAGTACATCAATTTCCTCATTGGCGTACTCGCCGAGCAGCAGCGTCATGAGGGCCAGATGCCATGCGTGCTCCGCATCTCCCTCTTTTCGACTGCCGGACGCCAGATAGGTCTGGCGGATGATCTCTTTTTCCTTGTCGATCTCCTTCAAAAACGCAAACTGCGCTTCCATTCGCTCCATACAGCTGCCTCCTCCTTTATCTGTTCTCTATCCTAACCCACTCTCCCCCGGATTGCAACCACAGTTGACATTCTTTCCGGGAGTGGGTACAATTCTCTGGAACCAATCCGTTTTTTCCACAGGAGAGTGCTATGAACCACCCAAATTCACCAAAACTGAATCAGGATCGTGTGATTTTTCATGTGGACGGCAACAACTTTTACGCCTCCTGTGAGTGCCTGCTCCGCCCGGAACTGAACGATATCCCCATGGCGGTTGCCGGCGATCCTTCCAGCCGTCACGGCATCATTTTGGCAAAAAATCAGCTTGCCAAGCAGTACGGCGTGAAAACGGCGGAGCTGATCTGGCAGGCGGAGCGAAAATGCCCTAATCTGGTGCTGGTTTCCCCCCACCGGGAGGTTTACTCGAAAATTTCCCGGCAGATGAATGAGATTTTTCTCCGCTACACCGATTTGGTGGAACCAGCCAGCATTGACGAGAGCTATCTGGATGTGTCCGGCTCTCTCCACCTCTTCGGCGGTGATCCGCTGGCACTGGCAGACCGCATCCGGTCTGAAATCCGGACAGAACTGGGCATCACGGTTTCTGTGGGAGTCTCCTTCTGCAAGGTATTTGCAAGCTGGGCAGTGACTACAAAAAGCCGGACGCCACCACCTGTTTCCCCCGGGACAAGGTGGCTGAGTTGATTTGGCCCATGCCGGTAGGCAATCTGCTTTATGTCGGCGGACGGTTTCAGGCTCAGCTGTCCAAGCTGAACATCCACACCATTGGGGAGTTAGCCAAGGCCGATTTGGAGCTGCTCCGGAACAAATTTGGTGTCCGAGGCGAATCCGCTTGGCGCTGTGCCCGTGGCGAGGACCATGAACCGGTGCGCTCCTACTATGAGCCGAGAGAGGCCAAAAGCATTGGCAATTCCATCACCTTCCGCCGCAATTTGATGGACGAACGAGATATTCGCCTTGGCTTTACCGCTCTGGCGGAGTCTGTCGCCCGTCGGATGCGCAAACAGGAGGTACACTGCCGCCGAGTGCAGATTCAAATTCGGGATGCCAATTTCCGCACCCTATCCCGTCAGGTGACCCTGAACCGCAGTGTATGCCTTGCCAAGGAACTGACGGACATCGCCATGGAGCTTGCCCATGAAATCTGGGATTTTCAGCGACCAGTGCGACTGCTGTCCCTGACGGCGGAATATCTGGTTCCCGTCACCCAAGACAGCGAACAGCTTACCTTCTTCCCCGACGCCCATCAGGAGCAGCGGGAGAAACAGGGCAAGCTGGAAGATGCCATGAGCGGAATCCGAGATCGGTTTGGCGCCGGCTCCATTCAGCTAGGCGGATTTTTAAACAACGACCTCGGTCTTCGTAAGGAGCTGACGCCCTCTGAGGACTCGGAGGAGGATTCCTGACCGACCGCAAAACGCCCCGAACTGCATTGCAGTTCGGGGCGTTGTTCTTTGTGTTTTGGACGCTTGCTTCGGCTCACCACAGAGTGACCATCAGCAGGACAACCAGTCCCAGACCTAACGCATACGCAAGTGCGATCAGCAGAGAGGCTTTCATGGTTCCCAGCACATACCAGCGCCGTTCCTGATGCGTCATCTCATCCCCGGGTGCCGGAGCACGGGCGGGTTTGGACGGCTTGGGGTTCTGTTCCCTCTGCCCCGGAATATGACCGAAGAAGGAGGGGCGTTCCACCTGACTCATGTCCGCAAAGCTGCGGCCGTCGTCGTCCTCGTATGTTTTCTTTGCCATTACTTCTGATCAAACAGATGGCAGACCACATAGTGACCCGGCTCGACCTCGATCTGACGGGGAGCCTCCTGCTTGCAGCGCTCGCAAGCCATGGGGCAGCGCGTATGGAACTTGCAGCCCGCAGGAGGATTGGCAGGAGAAGGAATGGAGCCTTCCAGCACAATCCGGTTCATCTTGGCGTGGGGATCGGGCACGGGGATAGCGGAGAACAGTGCCTTGGTGTAGGGGTGCAGCGGATTCTTAAAGAGGTCCGCAGTCTTGCCGTACTCCACCAGATTGCCCAGATACATGACGCCGACGGTGTCGGAGATATGCTCAACGACAGACAGGTCATGAGAGATGAACAGATAAGTCAGGTTCCGCTTTTCCTGCAGCTCGTTCAGCAGGTTGATGATCTGTGCCTGAATGGACACATCCAGTGCGGAAACAGGCTCGTCGCAGACCACAAACTCGGGGTTCAGAGCCAGAGCACGGGCAATGCAGATACGCTGACGCTGGCCGCCGGAGAACTCGTGGGGATAGCGGTCCTTGTGGAAGGGCTGCAGTCCGCAGTCGTCCATGACATGGTCAATATAGTCATTGAACTCGGCCTTGCTCACCAGACCGTGCTCACGCACGGCCTCGCCGATGATTTCACCGACGGGCATACGGGGAGACAGGCTGGAGAAGGGATCCTGGAAGATGATCTGCATCTTGGTGCGCAGCTGGCGCATCTCCTTGGCGCTCAGATCATAGACTTCCTGACCATTGAACAGCACATCGCCGCCGGTCTTTTCACCGGCCAGACGCAGGATGGTACGACCGGTGGTGGTCTTGCCGCAGCCGGACTCGCCGACCAGACCCATGGTGGTGCCGCGCTTCAGATTGAAGGTGACGCCGTCCACAGCCTTGACCTGACCCACAGTGCGGGACACCATGCCGCCCTTGATGGGGAAGTACTTCTTCAGGTCCTTGACCTGAAGGATATAATCCTCGGAGGGAGCGCCGGCGGTTTCCACTGCCTTGGTCTCCTGCTCCACAGCCTTATGCTGATCTGCATGCTTATCCATTACGCTTCCCCTCCTTCTTTTTTGTCATAGTAGCGATAGCAGCTCACGAAATGAGTGGGGCTGAGCTGAACCTCGCAGGGATAATCGCCGTTGCAGCCCTCCACGCACATTTCGCAGCGATCCTTGAAATAGCAGTAGTTGGGCATATTGATGGGGTTGGGCACCTTGCCGGGGATGGAGTAGAGCTCATCCACCTGCTTGCCAACCACGGGCTTAGATGCCATCAGGCCGATGGTATAGGGATGAGCGGGATGATAGAAGATATCCTCCGCAGTACCCTTTTCCACCACACGACCGGCATACATGACCACGACATAGTCGGCCATCTCAGCGATGACGCCCAAGTCATGGGTAATCAGCATGATGGAGGAGTTGATCTTGTCCTTCAGCTGACGCAGCAGGTCCAGAATCTGAGCCTGAATGGTCACGTCCAGAGCCGTGGTAGGCTCGTCAGCGATGATCACACGGGGACTGCAAGCCAGGGCCATTGCGATCATAACACGCTGACGCATACCGCCGGACAGCTCATGGGGGAACATCTTATAGACGCCTTCGGCGTTTGCGATGCCCACCATCTCCAGCAGCTCAACGGTGCGGGACTTGATCTCTTCCTTGCTCTTGCCCTCACCATCGTGGAGAGCGATGACCTCATCCACCTGTGCACCGATACGGAACACAGGGTTCAGGGAGGTCATAGGCTCCTGGAAGATCATGGACACCGTGTTGCCACGGATGTGCTGCATGGCTTCCTGAGGAACCTTGGAAATCTCATAGGCCTTATCGCCCATGTTCAGACGAATCTCACCGCCGACAATCTGACCGTGAGGACGCTGCACCAGCTGCATCAGGGACAGGCTGGTCACGCTCTTGCCGCAGCCGGACTCACCGACCACGCCGACGGTCTTGCCGATCGGGACATCAAAGCTGACGCCGTCCACACTCTTGACGATACCGGCATCGGTATAGAAGTAGGTATGGAGATTATCAAACTCCACCGCATTCTCAGGATTGTGCATCTGAGTGATGTACTCAGACTCAGGCACATTCTTACGCTTACGCTTCTTTTCCAGAGCGTTGGTAATGCGGCGGTTCTCCTTAGAGATACGGCGTGCCTCTTTTCCGGAGAGGTAGCCCTCTGCATGTTTCTTTGCCATTGTGCTTCCTCCTTACCGTTTCATCTTGGGGTCGAAAGCATCTCGCAGACCATCGCCCACCAAGTTGAAGGCCAAAACGGTCAGCAGCAGGCACAGGCCGGCAGGGATCCAAACGAACCAGTAGTTGGTCAGAACATAGATGTCGTTAACATCGTTGATGATGTTGCCCCAGGATGCGAAGGGGAACTTAACACCCAGACCCAAGAAGGACAGGGTTGCTTCCGTGATGATGGTGGAACCAAGGCTCATGGTGCAGGTGACGATGAGCTGAGGGATCACGTTGGGAACCAGATGACGGAAGATACGGCGGCTCACGCGGATGCCGCAGGCCTCAGTCGCAGCCATGAACTCCTGCTCACGCAGGGTCAGGATCTGACCACGGACCAGACGGGCAATGCTGGGCCAGCCCAGAATACCCAGAATCAGCATCAGGTAGATCATTCGAATCTGAGGATCCAGTCGCATATTATCCATGGCCGCACCCAGAATGATGATGATGGGCATGGAGGGGATGCAGTAGAAAATATCAACAATTCGCATGATGAGCATATCCACCCAGCCGCCGAAGTAGCCGGACAGGCCGCCCAGGATAACACCCAGAACAGCGCTCATCAGAACGACGATGAAGCCGATGTACAGGGACACGCGGCCGCCATACATCAGACGGGTCAGCATGTCCATGCCGTTGCGGTCAGTACCCAGCCAATGGGCTTTGTTGGGAGAAGAATAGGTGTCAAACTTACGGGTAGAAACTTCCTGATTGACTGCCCAGCTCTTATCTGCAGCAGAATAGTTCAGGGTGTACTCAGCCGTGAGGCCCTCGTCATCCGTGAAGGTGAACTCATCCTTGCCACTCTCGATGGTCTCGATCAGGTCTTCCTTGAACTCACGGCTCAGGAACACGTCGCTCATCAGAGCACGCACTGCATAGGGGCTGGCATAGGCGACTTCCTCGCCGTCCAGCATCACTGCGCCGGCCTCGTCCAGCTCATAGGTCTGGCCGTTCATCTCGAAGGTTTCCGCATCGTTGGTGGCAGCCTTCAGGATGTTGAACTGCAGATCGAAGGGCAGATCTTCGTTGCCCTTGCTGTTGCTGACGATATCATAGCTGGCGTAGGCAATCATCTTATTGCCGCGGTGGATGGAGTAGAAGTTGTTGCCTTCCTCCGTCCAAGTGTAGTCGATATCCTTGGCCGTGAACTTCTCATTGCCCTGAATGGTAGCCAACAGGAACTGGGCCTGAGAAATTGCGTCAAACTCCTCACCCTCACGCACGACATAGCGGAACTCGGTATTCTCAATAACGCCGGCAAACTGCTTGCTCTGCAGCTCATCGCGGTAGAACAGCTGGTCCTCACGATAAGGAGAAACCAAACCACCGAGGAAGGAGAAGATAAACATGAATGCCAGAATAACCAGACCGGTCACGGCCACACGGTTCCGGAAGAATCGCTTAGCGACCATGGCGCCGGGAGAAAGGACCTTAACACGGCGGTCATCGTTCAGAGAAAGCTGCTCATCCTGCTCAGGAGTCTTCTTCAGATCGTCCTTATTTTCGCTCATTGATTGTCTCCTCCTTTCTTAAGAAATACGGACACGGGGATCAACCACCGCGTAGAGAACATCGGAAATCAGGTTGCCCACCAAGGTCAACACAGCCATAAAGCTGAGGTAGAACATGGAGAACGGGATATCGCCGGAAGTCATGGACTGATAGGACACAAAGCCGATACCGGGGATGGAGTACAGGGTTTCGGTAATCAGTGCACCGGCAAACAGAGATGGCAGAGAGCCGCCCACGATGGTAACCAGAGGAATCAGGGTGTTGCGGAAGGCGTGATGGTAAATGACCTTCTTCTCGCTCAGACCCTTGGCACGAGCCGTACGGATAAAGTCGGCGTTCAGCACTTCCAGCATATTCGTACGGGTATAACGCATCAGGCCGCCGATACTAATTACAATTAAGGTAACCAGAGGTAGGAACAGGTGCGCTGCCTTATCCATGAACTGACCCATGGGAGACAGGAACTCGTAGTTACGGCCAATCAGACCGCCCAGATCGAACCAGCCCAGCTTAACGCAGAACACCCACTTCAGCAGGGATGCGAAGAAGAAGGTGGGCAGGGAGATACCGGCCAGAGCCACGACAGTGATGGTGTAGTCCGTTCTGGAGTACTGCTTAGTAGCAGCGATAACACCCAGAGGAATGGCAATAATCACTTCAAAAATCAGGGTAATGAGACCCATGACGAAGGAGACGCCCACGGTGCTCTTGAACTTATCCAGCACGGGGACCGTCCACTTCCAGCTATCACCAAACTGGCCACGGACGGCCTTGCCCAGCCAGCTAAAGAAGCCGGGGATAATGCCCTTGTCCATGCCATACATAACTTGCAGCTGTTCCATCCATTCTTCAAAGCTCTTGGAGCCGGGCTGCATCGACTTCTCTCGAGCCATCTGCTCAATATAAGAAGTGGGCAGACTGCGCAAGAGGCTGTAAATGATCAGCATGACGAAGAACAGAATGAAGATGGAAATAATTAATCTTTTTACGATGTACTTTCGCACGAATGCTACCTCCGTTCTTTTTCTTTCTTTGGTATTCCTCTTAATTTATTTTATAAACGGGATAAAGTCCCAAATTTAAACTGCATATCAAGGCACAGTTTCCCTGTCAGCCGCAGCAAAGCTGTCCCTTGATATGCAATTATAAA
This sequence comes from Oscillospiraceae bacterium, assembly GCA_020025295.1. Lineage (GTDB taxonomy): Bacteria > Bacillota > Clostridia > Oscillospirales > Oscillospiraceae > UMGS1766. Next base: position 25,114 of record JAHHSJ010000011.1, read on the forward strand.
ATGCATGGTGGGCCACTCCCACGGTTGGATCCCAACCGCAGGAGCGGCCCTCTTCCGCACTTTTAACAAAGTACGGGAATCAATTCAGTTTATCTGTACCGAATTCAGCCAGATTCCAATTGATTCGGAAGCTTACTTCAGCTTGAGGTTCTCGATCTCAGCAGTCCACTTGTAGAAGGGAGTGATATCGGGAGTAGCAGTGCTCATGTCAACGCGCTCGGTGCTGTACACGACAACATCCTGACGCTGATAGACAGGAACCTCGCAAGCCCAGTCGATGACGGTGTCCAAGCAAGCCTTGTACATAGCCTTACGATAGGTCTGGTCGGTGGACTTACGGGCAGTCATGATCATGTCATCCAGCTCGGGGTCAATGACCTGATACATATAGTTAGAACCACCGGCGTTGGCACCACCATGGGCGGCGTCAGAGTAGTAGACCTGATACATATCGGGATCGATTGCAGCGCCCCAAGCGGCAACCCACATCTCAACACTCTGGGCCTCCAGAGCATTCCACAGGTCGCTGCCCTGAGACAGGTCGGTGATGATCAGGTTGATGCCCAGCTCAGCCAGAGCTTCCTTAGCCAGGGTCAGAACCATGAAGGTGGGATGGTCGCCAGAACCGTCAGCGGGAATCTGGATCTCGTATTCCATCTTGGCGCCCTCGGGAGCAGCGGTGACCTTGCCGTCAGCGACGGTGTAGCCAGCAGCCTTGAAGTAATCCAGAGCAGCGGCCTTAGCAGCAGCGTACTTTGCATCTGCGTCCATATCGGAAGTGTAGATGTCGTTGCCGTTCACATCCACGGAGAAGGCAACCTTGTAGCCCTCATCGGTGGGACGGGGAGCAGCCCAAGAAGTGTTGGAGATAGGATAGTTGATAACGGTAGCACGCTCGCCGTAGTAGGAGTCAATAGCGACATCGCGGTACACGGAGAAGATGGTGCCGAAGGCCTTACGGAGGTTCTTAGAAGCATCGGAAGCGCCATCGCCGCCCACGCTCACATTGTTAGCGTTCATGCCGATGTAGCCATAGCCCAGAAAGTCGATGGTCTCGCTGGTGATAACATCACCGGTCAGCTCGCCGCCGTTGGCTTCCTCGATGGCCTTAACCGTATCCTGAGAGAAGGTAGGATCGGAGACGTCCAGAGAACCGGTGAGAACACCGTTCAGCTTATCAGCCTCCTGCATTTCCTGAATGTTGACATACTTGGTTGCAGGCTCGCCCTTGAAGTAGTTCTCGTTGGCCTCGTAGTTGATGACGCCATTCTCAAACTTGATGAACTTGTAGGGGCCAGCGCCCATAGGCTGAGCCATCTTAGCACGGACGGAGCTCAGGTCGCCCTTGGGGAAGCCGAACTGGTTGTTGTCATAGTCATACAGCTCAGGATCGCCATAGTAGTGCATAGGAGCAATGGACAGGCCCAGCTGATAGACCAGAGTAGCGTCGACCTCGGTGGCCACGATACGCATGCTGTAATCGCCGGTCTTCTGGATGCCGGAGATGTTGGGTGCGGACTCGCCGGTCTGAACACCGATGGTGTAGGCGTCATAGTTCTCCATCAGATCGAACAGAGAGGAGCCGGCAGACTCAGTGGAAGACACGGTCTGCAGATCCCACTCATACTTGTCGGCCAGAGCGTTGAACATATCGGTGGTGGTAGCACCCTCAGCAAGGCCCTCAATGCCCCAGTTTGCTGCGGCATCAGCGATGTTGGTTGCATCCTCGATGTAACCGCCGGCAGCCAAGAAGTCAACGATCTCCTGGCAGAATGCAGCGCCGGCCTGATCCAGGTCAGCCCACAGAGCCTTCTGCTGATCCTCAGTCCACAGGCTGAAGTCAGTGTTGTCGCGGCCAGCCTCAACGATCAGATTGAACAGGGTCTCCATGCCGCTGCGATAAGCCTGCATGCCCTCGATGGGAGCAGAGAACAGGGAGTGCTTACCTTCGAAGGTAGGATCGCAGACCACATAGTAGCTGAAGATCACGTCGTCGATGGTGATAGGCTCACCGTCGGAGAACTTCAGATCATCACGCAGGGTGAAGTCATAGTAGACGGTACCGTCGGAATTCTCGGTAACAACCAGATTGGCGGGGCCGTAGTAGGTGTAGTCGGTACCATTGTACTCGTGGGTCTCGCCCTCAATACCATTATAAATAATGGCACCGGAACGGTCGTTGGTCAGCAGACCAATCTGAGTCAGATCAGCCGCATTCTGGTCGTAGGCAGTATCGGCGAAGAAAGGAGAGAACTTGCTGTTGAAGGGCAGAGAGCCCACCACCAGGGGAGTTTCCTTTCTGGAACCGGAGCCAGAGCTAGATCCGCCGCCACAGGAAGCCAAGGCAAAGACCATAGCCAGTGCGAGGATCAACGCCAGCAACTTTTTGATGTTTTTCATTTTGCATTTTCCTCCTCTAATAAATTCAGAATCCGTGGGAACAAGTGGATGGTATTTCGCGTCTATTCACGAAGCAGAAAACGGAAAATTCCGCATTTCTGCACCAGCAACCATGTTCATCACCCATCTGTGATGGTGATTCTACTTCAGTACATTATATTACTTTCAGGGCTGTCTTGTCAATTCTCAGTGGAACATTTTATGAATTTTAACGAACAAAAAGCTTCATTCTTCCCATTCCAAACCCATAACCAAACGATGAATCAAAATTGCACTGACAAACATCACCGCTTCTAAGAAGAGAAGCAGCAATCCAGCCCCCATTTTCCCGTGAAACGGAAGGGCAAACACATTCACCGCTTCCCCCAAAATTGCAACTCCGGCAAACAGCGCCGTCAAAAAACTTCGAGCCGGAAGCTGTTTTGCCGTTGCCTGAAAGACATATTCCCGTATTTGTTCCCCTGCCGCGGACAGTCTGCCGATTGCCCACATTTCGGACACCGCAGCCACCAAAGCAAGCACATACGGGAGCACCGCCCAGACCGTTCCTTCCATGCCGGTCTGGGGTGTGCAGCCGGCAATCACTCCGGCAATCACTCCGGCTGCACTCAGTATCCACAATTTGACCAAAGTTTCCCGGCGAGGGGCTTTCCAACCGATTTTTTTGCCGGTGTAGATGAATTCTCCCGCCACATTGGGCTTGAAATCATTCAGATACGCCCGTCGTCCGCCGGACTTTTTCTTTTTTTCCTTGGTCTCTTTCTTATCCTGTTCCATATTACTCGATTCCGGTCAGGTCGAAGTGCTCCAGCCAATCCTTGGCTGCCTCGCACACGCCCTTGAGGCACTTCTCATCGAAGGGGCTTTCCAGACCGGCATTTTCCAGCAGCTCGGTGAAGGTGTGGCTGCCGCCCTGCATGGTGTAGGCCATGTAGTGCTTCCAAGCGTTCTTCTGATCCTTCTGGAGCAGCGCCCAAATCTGAAGAGCCACAGTCTGAGCCAGACAGTAGTCGATGTAGTAGAAGGGGCTGGAATAGATGTGGTGCTGACGCTGCCAGCCCTCGCCCTCGGAATAGAAGGGAATCTCGCCGTCCAGCCGCATCCAAGGCATATAGACCTCCAACAGCTCCTTCCAGACCTGATGGCGCTGCTTGGGCGTCATCTCGGGATGGGCATAGACCTCATGCTGGAAGTGGTCCACCATGGTGCCGTAGGGAATGAAGGTCAGGGCATTGGAGAGGTGGCTGTAATAGAACTTCCGGGTCTGATCTCCGAAGAAGCCCTCCTCCCAAGGCCATGCAAGGAACTCCATGGACATGGAATGGACCTCGCAGCTCTCCATGCTGGGCCAGACGGTGCTGAGCGGCATACGGCTGCGGTTCATATAGCACGCAAAAGCGTGGCCTGCCTCGTGGGTGACCACCTCGACATCGCCCTGAGTGCCGTTGAAGTTAGCAAAGATGAAGGGCACGCCGTAGTCCGGAATGCCGGTGCAGTAGCCGCCGCTGGCCTTGCCCTCGGTGGACAGCACATCCAGCAGCTCGCCGTCCCGCATGGTGTGCCAGAACTCGCTGGTCTCCGGGGACAGCTCCTCGTAGAACTTGGTGGCGTGGGCCAGAATGTCCTCTGCCGTGCCCTGAGGACGGGGGTTGCCGGAACGGAACTCCAGCGCATTATCCGCAAAGCTCATAGGATAGGTCTTGCCCAGACGCTTTGCCTGCTCCCGGTAGATGCTGTCTGCCACGGGAACCAGATACTTGCGGACGGCGGCGCGGAACTTTTCCACATCCTCCTTGGTGTAGCAGTTGCGGCCCATGCGGTAGTAGCCCAGCTCGGTGTAGCCGTCATAGCCCAGCTTTCTGCCCATGGTGTCACGGAGGTGGACCAGCTGATCGTAGAGATCGTCCAGCTGTGCCTGATTTTCCTTGTACCAGCGGCCCTCTGCCTGCCATGCGGCCAGACGACGCTGGTCATCCGGGTCAGACTTGAAGGGAGTCAGCTGGCTCAGGGTGTAGATGCCGCCCTCAAAGGGAATCTGGGCGGAGGCCAGCAGCTTTTCATACTCCTGCGTCAGGTCGTTCTCCTTTTGCAGTTCAGGAATGATTTCGGGAGAGAAGGTTTTCAGCTCCAGCTCGGCGTTGGTAAACATCACCTGACAGAACTCCTCGGCAAACTCCTTGCGGAAGGGGCTCTTCAGCATCGCCATGGTCCATGCCTGTTCGTATTCCTGCACCTCTGGCACAACAGCGTTCCAGAACTTTACCTCGTCGTAGTAGAACGCATCCCGGGTGTCGATGCTGTGGCGGGTGGTTGCCAGCGTCTGCATGGTCTCAATGTGCTTTTCCAGCTTTTCCTTTTCCAGAAACACAGCTCGGGCTGCTTCGTAGTTCTCTGCCTGCTCCAGACGGGTAGTCATCTCAGCCAGCTGTGCTTTGACCTGCTCCATATCCGGACGCTCATAGGGCATTTCTTTGAACTTCACGAAAATCACTCCTAACTTTTATACTTTTATATGTATCATCCAATTTTCTAGTGCTTTGCCATTTTATGTTTTAGTTCAGCATTTTAACAGTTTAAACTATTATTTATCCAGTGTCAAACCTATTTTTAATTCGTTTTCCGAGCTTCTACCAAATTTGTGTGCTGTCCGTTTCCTTTTGCGTAGGGTGTGGGGTGCAGAGAAGTGAGCACATTGACGCATCCCCGCTGGTCCACACCGGCTTCGTCCGGCGTGTACCAAGCCCCCTGCGCAATCGCCACCACACCGGGCATCACATCCTCGGTGATATGCACCGGAACCTCCATGGCACCCCGGTCATTCCAGACCCGGACCCGGTCCCCTGCTTCCACCTTCCGCTGCGCCGCATCCAGAGGATGCATCCACAACTGCTGAGGAGCAATCCGCTCCATGTCGGGATTATTGTCGTGGATGGAGTGACAACGCCGCCGGGTGTGCCAGCTGATCAGCTGCAAGGGGTACTCCCCTACCCTCGCCTGCTCCACCCCTTCCGGCACCGGCACATAGCGGGGAATCGCCGGGAACGGATCTCGATAGGTGCTATGGTAGACGGTTTCCGAGAACAGCTCCACTTTACCGCTTTTTGTTGGGAATTCACGGTCTGCAAAGGCAATTTTCGGCGGCTTCGGCGGATAACGGTACACGCCGGCGGCTCGGAATTCCTCAAAGGGCGGCAGAGTAGGCTCCCAAGTCCGCAAATCCTCGTACATCCACTCCAGCCACTGCCGGGTGTTCCGTCCGCAGGTAAATTGTTCCTTCAAACCTAGCTTTTCCGCCACTTCACTGAGCCAGTCGTACTCAAACCGCCCCTCATAAAGCGGCTCTACTACCTGATTGTTATAGCCCACAAAGTCGCCCCAAAGCCAAGGGGATGTGAGGTTTTCACTCTCCAAAAAGGACACTCCCGGCAGGAGAATGTCGGCAAATTTTGCACTTGCGGTCATAAAAAGGTCACTGCACAGAATAAATTCGCATTTCGAGGTGTCCCGAAGCAGCGCTGCGGTGCGGTTGATGTCGCCGTGCTGGTTGATAAGGCAGTTTCCCGCCAGATTGACGATCATTTTCACATCGGAGGCAAGCCGCTCGCCCCCTTTGACTCCGTCCAGCCCGGTCATTTCGTGTCCCCGCTCCACCGCCTCGGTCCAGCAGTAGGAGGGGATCTGCATGGAGTACGGGTTCTTCACATAGGGCAGGCAAGGCTCCCGATGGGTGGTGCAGTAGCCGCTGCCGGCTGCCCAGCCGCCGCTGACCCCTACATTTCCCGTCATGCAAGCCAGCAGAATACAGCCCCGGACGCCCTGTTCCCCGTAGGCATGACGCTGCGGACCCCAGCCCTGAATGAGCGCCGCCGGCTTTGCCGTGGCATATCTCCGGGCCAACTGTGTGATGGTCTGCGCCGGGATTCCGGTGATATGTTCCCCCCATTCCGGTGTTTTCGGTGTGCCGTCTTGCTTTCCCAGCAGATAATCCAGCACGCACTCCTCCGGGTCGATTCCTTCCGGCATATGGTTCTCGTCAAAACCTATGGTGCAGGAATCCAAAAAATTCCGGTCTGCTAACCCTTCCGTCCAAATGACATAGGCCATAGCGTCCGCCAAAGCCGCATCCGTAGCCGGACGAATGGGAATCCACTCCGCATCCAGCGCCTTCACCGTGTCATTTCGTCTGGGGTCAATTACTACAATCGGAATTCCTTTGTCCTTTGCCTTTCTGAGGTAGTACATACTGACACTGTCAAACTTGGTTTCCGCCGGATTGTGTCCCCAGAGCAGGAGAAACTGACTGTTGAGCCAGTCCTCCGGGGAATTTCCGGAATTTGCCGTGCCGTACATCAGCTCCGTCGCCGGGGTGATACAGGCGGTAGAATACGAATTATAGTAATCCAAAAAGCCGCCGTCCAGACTCAGCAGCCGCTTAGCCAGCTCTCTGGGGGAAAAGGCAGCGCTGACGCCGGTGGCGTAGGTCACATACCGGGAACCGGGACCGTAAGTGTCCCGAATCCGAATCCACTCCTCGCTGATCCGCTCCACCGCCTCTTTCCAAGAGATCGGACGGAACTTGCCCTCTCCCCGTTCTCCCACCCGGAGCAGCGGCGTGCGAAGCCGGCGTTCATTTAAATAAGTTTTATGGTAGTTCATTCCCCGCTCACAGGCGCTCAGCGGCACGCCGCACTCAGCCTTGGCTTTGGAATCGGTGGTCAGTTTGATGATTTTTCCATCCTGCACATGGGCATAAATAAGACAGCGTCCGCCGCAATTATTCCGCCCGGTGGTAGGAATCACTCGAATTTCATCCTTCACTATTTTGACCTCCTTCGCCGTTTTTTCTCTTTGCTCTTACAATATCCGCAACCTTTGTCCTTGTCAAGAACCGCACATTCGGTTTGACGCTTCTCTGCCGAATGCGTCCCGGAGCCTCAGAAAAAACTGGAAAACAAAAAATGTGCATACTTTTTCCCTTGTCGCCCAAACTACTCTCGAACCTTTCCTCCAGAGGAATGGTTCCAACGCATAAGAGAGGAGATTTTTACTATGAATTCCAATTCCAATTCTAATTCCGGCAAGATGAAGATCAGCCCCGAGGCCCGTGAGGCTCTGAACAAGTTCAAGATGGAGTCCGCCTCTGAGGTCGGCGTCGATCTGAAGCAGGGCTACAACGGCCACCTGACTTCCCGTGAGGCTGGCAGCGTGGGCGGTCAGATGGTCAAGAAGATGGTTGAAGCCTACGAGAAGGACCTGAAGTAAGACCTTCTTCGCTTCTCCCTGTCTTTAAGACAGAAAATCGGTCAGACCAGAAACGGTCTGACCGATTTTTGTTTTCTGGCTTCTTATTCCAGACCCATGATCTTGGTCACTTCTTCCACAGCCTCGTAGACCATGTTGTCGCAATGCTCCTGCCGGGAGCCGCCGTTTTCCGCATTGACCCGGAGCAGGTCCTTGCAGTCGGTGAGGTTGGTGTGATGCTGCCGCATGGCGGTCATGAAGTCACGGGACTGCTCTCTGCCGCCGCCCAGCATACCGATCACCATCAAAGCTCCGGTCATGGCTCCGCAGGTTGCGCCCATATTCATACCGTGGCCAAAGTGAGCGCCCATCTGGATCGCCTTCTCCTCGCTGATGCCGCACTCCTCCGCAAAGGATGCCAGCACTGCCTGTGCGCAGTTATAGTGGGCGCTGGTTTCCGCCCGGAACGCCTTTGCCCGCATTACATACTTGTTTTCCATCTCGATTTCCTCCCATAAAGTTCTAACTTAATTAAAAATATCCGGATTTTCCTCAAACAGCCGTCTGGTTCGGTCCAGAACCACCCGATGCTCCGGCTTGGCAAGTGTGGGGTCCTCGGTCAGCAACTGCTGTGCCGCCTCCCGTGCCTGATACAAAATCCGGGTGTCACAGGCCAGATCCGCCATTTGCAGCTGAGGCAAACCATGCTGCCGTGCGCCGAAGAAGTCACCCGGACCACGCAGTTCCAAATCCTTTTCCGCAATTTTGAAGCCATCATTGGTGCTGCACAGGGCCTTCAGCCGCTGCCGGGTTTCCTCATTTTTCGTAGAGGACACCAGCACACAGAAGGATTTCGCCTTGCCTCGACCCACACGGCCCCGAAGCTGGTGGAGCTGAGACAGTCCGAACCGGTCAGCGTCCTCAATCACCATCAGCGTGGCGTTGGGGGCGTCCACACCCACCTCAATGACGGTGGTAGACACCAGAACATCCACTTCCCCCTGCAAAAAGGCGTCCATGATCTGTTCCTTTTCCTTGGACTTCATTCTGCCGTGAACAAGCCCAATCCGCAGGTCCGGGAAGGCCTGCTGCAAGGCTCTGGCGTGGTCGGTGGCGTTTTTCAGCGGAACCGGCATATCTTCCGACTCCTCCACCGCAGGACAGACCACATAGGCCTGATGCCCTTCCTGCACTTGTTTCCGAATAAAGCCCATCATGCGCTGACGCTTGTCCTCGCCCACTAGGAAGGTGTCCACATCCTGCCGTCCGGGCGGACGCTCACCGATGACCGACACATCCAAATCGCCATAGATAATCAACGCCAATGTACGGGGAATGGGGGTGGCAGACATCACCAGCACATGGGGCTTCCTCGCTCCGGCCTTGGCAGAGAGAGCCGAACGCTGCTCCACGCCGAAGCGGTGCTGTTCGTCGGTCACCACCAGACCCAAATGGGCAAATTCCACCCCATCACTAAGGAGGGCATGGGTGCCCACCACCAAATCCAGCGTACCTTCGGCCAGCTGCTGCTTGACTTCTCGCTTTTCCGCCGCCTTGCTGCTGCCGGTGAGCAAACCCACCCGGATGCCATCCGGGGTAAGCAGCTCGGTCAGGGTATGATAGTGCTGCACTGCCAGAATTTCCGTGGGTGCCATCAGGGCGCACTGTCCGCCGGAGTGGACGCACTGCCACACAGCGCCTGCCGCCACTGCGGTTTTACCGCTGCCCACATCACCCTGCACAAGACGGTTCATGATTTTGCCCGACGCCTGATCCCGGAAGATTTCTTCCAAGGTGCGCCGCTGCGCCCCAGTCAGTGTAAAGGGCAACAGCTTTTCATAGCGTTCCGTCAACAGAGGCCGGCACAGGAAGCCCTGCCCTTCGCTGCGGCGGGCATGGAGCAGCTCCAGACCGGCAGTAAGGTAGAACAACTCCTCAAACACCAGCCGCTCTCTGGCCCGGTTCAAATTTTCAAAGGAGTCCGGTCGGTGGATGGTCTGAATGGACCAGTTCCGCTCCGCCAGACCGTAGGCCAGCCGCACCTCCTGCGGCAAATCCTCCGGCAGCGCTGTGCTCTCCACCGCCATGTCGATCCACTCAGCCAGCTGCCGAGCCGAGATGCCGGCGGTCAGCGGATAGACCGGGACAATGCGCCCGGTCATCTCCCCAACTCCCTCCGGCTCGTACACCGGATTCGTCATGCTGAGCCGCTGGCCCATCCGCTCGATCTTGCCGCAGAAGATGTAGCTTTCCCCAACCTTCAGCCGTCCGGCGGTATAGGCCTGATTAAAGAAGGTCAGATAGAGCAATCCGGAACGGTCAAACACCCGGAGCCGGGTGGTAGAAAGTCCCTTCCGGGGATAGGCCGTGGTGGGCTGCTGTGCCACGACGCCACAGACACAAACCTCCTCCCCTTCCGGTGCATGGCGGATCTGCCACACCTTCCGGCGGTCCACATAGCGCCTCGGGAACCAATGCAGCAGGTCCTCCAGCGTCCGAATCCCCAATTTGCTCAAAAGCTGTTCTTTCTTTTCGCCAATTCCCGGCAAAACAGTAACTTTATCCTGCAAGGATCGCAGCATACGGTCCCCTCCTTTCCGTTTTTTGTGATGGGATATTATATCATAATTTTGTGAAAAATGATATATTCTTTGCATTTTCTCATTTCTGTGAAACTTTTCTTCCGCTTCTATCCCAACCGAATCTGTCAGGATGGTTCCCTGTTTTGCCGATGCTGCGCCATTTTTCAGCTTTCTTCCTCTTTTTTCGTTTTTCTTCGCTGTCGTAGTTGCATTTCACAAAAAATATGGTACAATGTAATCTGTTATTGAGTGCATTTTTGAAAAGACTTTTTGAAAATTTCTTTGGTTTCTAATCTGACATCTAAACCTGAGATAAGCCTTGACACTGGAACTGCGCTGGAATGAGGAGTGATTTTTGATGGTTTCCTATAATACTGCTGAGCTTAGAAAGCAGAATCGTAATCGTGTCTTCCGCTATATATATAGTTCCGAGACACCTGTTTCCAAACAGGATGTGGCTCGGAGCCTTTCTCTCAGTCTGCCCACGGTTGGTCAGAATCTGAGAGAGCTGCTGGACACCGGTCTGCTGGAGCTGCAGGGTACCTTCGACTCCACCGGAGGCAGAAAGCCCAAGGCCATCGGTATTACCGCAAATTACAGATATGCGGTGGGTATCATGATCTCCAGCCGCCACATCCACATCACCTGCATTGATCTGCGTGCCCATCAGGTTTGCAGCAAGGCAGTCGTCAAGCCCTTCGTTGCCGGCGGCGACTATGGCAAGGAGCTGAGCCAGATTCTGGAGGGCTTCCTGGATGAAAACGGCATTGATCGCACCCGTCTGCTGGGCGTTGGCATTGCGCTGCCCGGCATCCCCGACGAGGAAACGGGTTCCATCCGCCTGTCCCATGCGGTCACCCCCCGGTCCATTGAAATTGCCGAGCTGAAGAAGTACATCCCCTACCCCTGCTTTATCGAAAACGACGCCAACGCCGGCGGCGTGGCAGAGTGGTGGAACAACAGTGAAAACGCCACCATGGTCTATCTCTGCGTGCAGAAGGGCGTTGGCGGTGCAGTGCTGCTCAACGACTCTACTTATATGTATACCCATCCCCACTCCGGTGAGTTCGGTCATATGTGCATCGTTCCCGGCGGTCGTCCCTGCGGCTGCGGCAAGCGTGGCTGTCTGGAGGCATACTGCTCCACTGCTCGCTTCAGCGATGATCTCGGTATTACCCGAGAGGACTTCTTCTCCAGTATGGAAGCGGGTAACAAGGACTTCAAGGAGCTTTGGGATGACTATCTGAAGTATCTTGCCATCGGCATCTACAACATTCACACCGTGCTGGACTGCGACATCGTTCTGGGCGGCGTGCTGGCTCAGTACATTGAGCCTTACATGGATGACTTGCGCCGCAAGATCAGCGAGGTTTCCGCATTCCCCACGGACGCCTCCTATCTGCGTTTCTCCAAGTACCGCAAGTGGACCAGCTGTGTCGGTGTGGCGCTGCACTTCATTTCCGATTTTATCGACACCATCTGATGTTCCGTCCAATTTTCCATTCAACCCCTTCCACCGTCGGCCGCAGTTTACTGCTGCCGACGGTTTTTTGCCTCTTCTATTTCCGATTGATCTATGTTAGAGTATGAAATAGGGTATTATGTTTTATTTTGAACAAAGAGAGTGAGCGAACAAACATATGAAACACAAGAATTTTTCCGGCGCTCCTATGCTGCTGCTCGCCGCCATGATCTGGGGCGGCGGTTTTGTTGCACAAAGCGTGAGCACTGATTTTTTGGGACCATTTACCTTCAACGCTGCCCGCTATGCCGTTGGCGCTTTGGTGTTGATCCCAATTATCCTTTTCTCTGACAAAATGGATCCGGGCCGCCCTGCCCACATGAGTTGGAACAATCCAAAGCTGTGGATTGCCGGCGCCCTCTGCGGTTTCTTCCTCTTTCTGGCCGCCTCCTTTCAACAGGCCGGTATGCACTACACCACCGTCGGTAAAGCCGGATTTATTTCCACCCTTTATGTGGTTTTGGTCCCTCTTGTCAGCATTTTTCTCGGCAAACGCCCTTCCCCTCTCATTTGGCTGTGCATCGGTCTCTCCCTCGTTGGATTGTACCTATTATGTATGTCCGGCAACTCGGCGATCAATATCGGTGACCTTCTGATGCTGATTGCCAGCTTTGGCTTTACCCTCCATATCCTTGTAATTGACCGATTCGTACTTTCGGTAGATGGCGTAAAACTCAGCTTTCTTCAATTCCTGTTTAACGCTGTCTTCTCCTTAATTGCTGCTTTCCTCTTCGAAGCGCCCGCCGTTTCCAATCTGGCTGCCGCTTGGGTGCCTCTGTTCTACGCCGGCGTGCTCTCCTGCGGCGTGGGCTACACCTTCCAGATTCTGGGACAGCAGCGCACTGACCCCACCGTGGCCTCCATTTTGATGTGCATGGAGTCCGTGTTCAGTGTGCTTTTTGGCTGGCTGATTCTTCATCAGGCGCTCTCCCACCGAGAGCTGATGGGCTGCGGATTGATGTTCGCAGCAGTACTTTTAGCCCAGCTGCCGGCTCCGAAGAAAAAAGCCGTTCTCGACTGATTTTTAAAAACTTGCAAGATAGGCAACTTCTATCTTGCAAGTTTCCTTTTTTTCATCTATAATGAAGCAACCGTATTTCGGTAAAATTTCACTGTAAAGGAGCAATTCCCATGAGCAACAACTGGCATCTCGAGACAAACTGCATTCAGGCAGGCTATACCCCCAAGAACGGTGAACCGCGAATGATGCCGATCGTTCAAAGCACCACCTTTAAGTATGACACCTCTGCCGGCATGGGAGCTCTGTTTGATCTGGAGGCCGACGGCTACTTCTACACCCGTCTGGCAAACCCCACCACCGACGCCGTGGCAGCAAAGATCGCCGCTCTGGAAGGCGGCACCGCCGCTCTGCTGACCTCTTCCGGTCAGGCAGCCAACTTCTTCGCCGTCTTTAACCTCTGCTCTGCCGGCGATCATCTGATCTGTTCTTCCACCGTCTACGGCGGAACCTTCAACCTCTTTGCCGTCACCCTGAAGCGGATGGGCATTGAATGCACCTTTGTGGACCCCGATTGTTCCGACGAGGAGCTGGATGCCGCATTCCAGCCCAACACTAAGCTGGTGTTCGGTGAATCCATCGCCAACCCGGCCCTCATCATTCTGGACATCGAGCGCTTTGCCAAGGCGGCTCACGCCCACGGCGTTCCCCTCATCATTGACAACACCTTCCCCACCCCGATGAACTGCAAGCCCTTCCAGTGGGGTGCAGACATTGTGACCCACTCCACCACCAAGTATCTGGACGGTCACGACGCCACCGTGGGCGGCTGCATTGTGGACAGCGGCAACTTCGACTGGATGGCTCACGCAGACAAGTTCCCCGGTCTCACCACTCCCGACGAAAGCTATCACGGCGTCACCTACGCCGAGCGCTTCGGTCAGGGCGGCGCTTTCATCACCAAGTGCTGCGCTCAGCTGATGCGTGACCTGGGCTGCACCCCGGCTCCCATGAACGCCTATCTGCTGAACATGGGCATCGAGACGCTCCATGTCCGTATGCCCCGTCACTGCGAAAATGCACAGAAGGTGGCTGAGTTCCTGCAAAGTCACGAGAAAGTCACTTGGGTCAACTATGCCGGTCTGCCCGGCAACAAGTACCACGAGCTGGCTCAGAAGTATATGCCCAACGGCACCTGCGGCGTAGTTTCCTTCGGTGTCAAGGGCGGCCGTGCCGCAGCCGAGCAGTTCATGGCCGGTCTGAAGCTGTGCATGATCGCCACCCATGTGGCCGACGCACACACCTGCGTCCTCCATCCTGCCTCCTCTACCCACCGTCAGATGACGGATGCGGAGCTGGTGGCTGCCGGTGTCAGCCCGGATCTGATCCGCCTCAGCGTGGGCATTGAGAACATCGACGACATTCTCGCCGATCTGTCCGCCGCTCTGGAAAACATCTGATCTTTCGTGTGTCCGTAGCAAATGGGAGTTATTCCAATGGAATAACTCCCATTTTTTACAAAAACTTAAAATTTCAGTCTGTTTTAACAATTGATTTTTAGTGTGTTAAATAGTATAATTTTGAAAATAATTTTTGTTTATTAGAAAGATCGGAGGTTGCCTATGAACACCAAGAGAGATTATTCCGCCCTCACGCCCGAAATTATCGCCCTGTCCAAACACTGTTCAGAGGATTGTGTCATTGACAAGTCCCTGTACGGAATTCACAAAGTGAATCGTGGTCTGCGTGACCTGAACGGCAACGGCGTTCTGACCGGTCTGACGGAAATTTCCGAAATTCAGGCGAAAACCCCCGACGGAGAAAGCTGCGAAGGTGAGCTGTTCTACCGGGGTTACAATGTAAAGGATCTGGTCAGCGGTTTTCTGAAGGATGAACGCTTTGGCTTTGAAGAAATCGTCTATTTGCTGCTGTTTGGCTCTCTGCCCAACAAGGAAGAGCTGGCTTCTTTCTGCGATGTGCTGGCAAGCTATCGCTCCCTGCCCAATTCCTTTGTCCGTGACATCATCATGAAGGCCCCCAGCACCGACATCATGAACTCCATTGCCCGAAGCGTGCTGACCCTCTACTCCTACGACAACAAGCCCGACGACACCTCTCTGCCCAATGTGCTGCGTCAGTGCTTGCAGCTGATCGCCATGTTCCCCCAGCTGGCCCTCTACGCCTATCAGGCCTACGACTACTACAAGAAGAACAACGATCAGTTCTTTATCCACAACCCCCTGCCGGAGCTGTCCACCGCAGAGAACATCCTGCATATGCTCCGTCAGGATATGTCCTACACCCCCACTGAGGCACGCGTACTGGACATGGCGCTGGTCATCCACGCCGAGCATGGCGGCGGCAACAACTCCAGCTTCACCACCCATGTGGTCACCTCCTCCGGCACCGACACCTACTCCGCTATCGCTGCCGCTCTGGGCAGCCTGAAGGGTCCCAAGCACGGCGGCGCCAACATCAAGGTGTGCCATATGTTCAACGACATCAAGTCCGCTGTCCACGACTGGAAGGATGAGGATGAGGTGCGTCATTACCTCACCAAGATTCTTCATGGCGACGCCTTTGACCACAGCGGCCTTATCTACGGCGTCGGTCATGCCGTCTACTCCAAGTCCGATCCCCGTGCCGAGATTTTCAAGGGCTTTGTCCATATGCTGGCCAACGAAAAGGGCCGTGAGGACGAATTCCGGCTGTACGACACGGTGGAGCGCATTGCCCCCCAGATCATCAGCGACGAGCGCAAGATCTACAAGGGCGTCAGTGTCAATGTGGACTTCTATTCCGGCTTTGTGTATCAGATGCTGGGCATCCCCGAGGAGCTGTTCACGCCCCTCTTCGCCATCGCCCGTATCACCGGCTGGAGCGCACACCGTCTGGAAGAGCTGATCAACGGCAACCGCATCATCCGTCCCGCCTACAAGGCCATCTCCCCCCGTCGGGAGTATGTGGACATCTCCAAGCGCTGAAACATACAGAAAAAAGCACCCCCAC
>JAHHSJ010000012.1 GCA_020025295.1 Oscillospiraceae bacterium
TTTCTGAGGATGAGCTCTTCGATATGATGGGTGATTACCGGGAAACCGCTCTGCGTATGATTGAACTGGGCGCTCGGATGCTCCGGGATTATTAAAGGCTTCGGTTCCTCACAGAAAATAATATAATGAATTTTCAATTACAGAAAGGGCTGCTATGAATCACGAAGAAAACGAGGAACAGACAAAGCTCATTGTTATAGTAATCGCTATCGGTCTATTGCTGGCCGGACTCGCTCTACTGTCCGTGTTCGCCGGTTCTTTTATGCATCTGCTGGGTCTGCAATACGAAAGCGCCAAAAGCTTTATGCTCTATTTCATCACCGCTGCTATTCTGGGCTACCTGCTGAACATTGGCTTCGGTCTGATCTATGGCCTGCTGATTGCCACCACCGATATAAAGAACAAATTGAACCGGAAAATTTGGCGATGGTCTTTGGTCTTTCTGGACGCAATCGCATCCATCCTTGGATTCACGGTCGTAGATCACCTTATGCCCTCGGTGTCAGCCAGTTTTCTTTCCATTCTTGTGATCTCTATTCTCTTTGCCCTATTCGATAAGAAAAAAGGAACATAACAAAACCGGCCGACGGAGCTAAGCTCTGTCGGCCGGTTCTTTCTTTTTATGTCTCTTGCGTTTTCGCTCAATTTGCTCTGCGGAGGCGTAAATCTACCAGCGTTCTCCCTTTCTTATATATAATGTATCTCGCATCTCCGGCTGAGCACACCCGTCCGCTGTTTCAAACCAAAAACACAAAACGAAACGGCATGGCTCCGCTCCCGGGGGAACGGCACCACGCCGTACAAAACCGCTTTGATACAAGGTCGCTTTCAACCGATGCACTTCGTGCGGTTTTTCCTTCGCAGGATTGTTAATTTTTAGTCAATATTCAAAAGTGCTCAAAAACCAGACACTTTTCATTTCTGACAGTATCATATTTTCAACAATTTGTTATGATAAAGACGGAGATATTCCAGCTTCTCTCTCATTTTGCGAAAAATTGTTCTTTGGCAGAAAGATGAATTGCTCTGGTTGCCGCAGCCGGGTCCTTTTTCATACCTGCGTTCACCCAATCACCGACCATACCTACGATGGCATGGGCATAGAACCGGGCCACAAATTCCCGCTCTTCACCCTGAATGTCCAGCCGCTCATAGCTGTCCTGTGCAATTTCCATCAGCCAGTAGCGGTAATAGCCCACCAAAATCTGACGGAGAGCACGGGGATTCAGGTCTGCCAGTGCATTGGAATAGAAATTCTTCTCCTTCCGCATACATCCGCACAGCGTCACAACGCTTTGCGCCCACTCGTGCTGATTCATGTACGGCAGCAGATGCGGTTCAATATCCGTCTGGAAAATCAATTCCATCACATCGTATTTATCTCTGAAGTAATAGTAAAAGGTGTTGCGGTTAATGCCGCACCGTTTTGCGATCTCTGTCACGGAGATTCGCTCAAACGGTACCTGCTCCACCAGTTCTTTCGTCCCCTTGACGATTGCCTGCTTGGTCAAATCAGCAGCCGCCACATCCTTCTCCCCCTTCCTTTTCTTGTTACTTCGGTAGTTCAATTATACCGACCGCCCTTGCTTTTTGCAAGGGTACCCCTCTTGCAACTTTTCCCCATTCGGGATATTGCGCCATGGATTGTTAAATTTTTGACAATAGAGGCGTTTTTTATCATAATTTAAAGGAGGATATCGTTATGAAGAGAGAGAAAACTGTCAAATGCGGTCGTGCGGACATCCTAATCAAATGGATCATGTTCACCGCCGCCATCACCGGAATGGCTCTGATTAGCTCATTCTACCCCATTCAGGGCAATGTGCCGCTGATTGTCATTCCCTGCATTCTGGTTCTGCTGCTGGCAAAGCCCGTGTTCTTTGAGCGGCTGAAGCTGACCACCCTGCTGGTCATGCGAATTGTCGTTGTGTTTGCCGCAATGAAGCTCTTTAACCCCCAGGTGTATGTGGACTTCATCATGCTGGCCCTCATCATCAACATTCTGGAAGCTACCTTCACCGACCTGCTGCGCTACAAGAAGTACTTCAACGCCATCTCCGGCTTTGCGCTGGCCATCGGCGTCATCACCCTGCGCGGCGTCTGGCAGTGGGACGCTCCCTTCGGTGACTACTATCTGACCGAGGGCGTCATTCCCGCCGTCACGATTTTCTACATCATCGCCTACACCATCTGGAACTGGATCTTCGTCACCAACGAGTTCAGCGATTCCGTTGCTCTGATGCATGTCGGCTTCCTGCTGGCTCCCATCATCGGCAGCATCTGCACTTGGGAGCTGGGCGCGTTCGGCGGCTTCGGCATGTGGCTGCTGCTGCGTGCAAACTCTCTGGCCATTGGCGGCTGGATGCAGATCGGCGCCAAGGACTGGTTCGAGCGTGAGTATCACAGCCCCCGTTTCGAGGCCTTTGTGAATTGGACCAAGAAGAGAAATGTCCAGATCGTAGCTATGCTCATCAATGTAGGCCTGATCATCGCCTCCATCGTCATCACGATGATGCACGGCGGCATTCAGTTTGAGTTCGCACCCTTCTTCCTCTAATCCGGAAGAGCACGAGTAAAGGGCAATGAGCCCGGAACAGGAGATTCGAAACATATGGAAAACTATGATGTCATTGTCATCGGCGCAGGTAACGGCGGTCTGGCGGCAGCTGCTACTCTGGCTGAAAAGGGAAAGAATGTCATTCTTTTCGAAAAGCACAACATCCCCGGTGGCTGCGGCACCAGCTTCCGGCGCGGTCGCTTCGAGTTTGAGGTTGCACTGCATCAGCTGAGCCACATGGGCACCCCGGAGAAGCCCGGTCCCCTGAGAGAGCAGTTCCGCCGCTACGGCATTGAGCAGGAGATTGACTGGATTCAGATTGAAGAGCTGTATCGAGTCAACTTCCCCGACGGAACCGGCATCAGCATTCCCGTCGGCCGTGAGAAGTGCGTGGCTTTCCTGCAGAAGGAATTCCCCCAGCAGGCCGCCAACATTGCCCGCTATTTTGACACCGTCTACGCCTTTGCCGAGCAGGCTGCCGCCTTCGCAGAGAAGAGCGCCCAGAGCACCGGCGAACCCGGCGCTATGAAGAAGTTCGTCATGAAGAAGGGCTTCCCCAAGATGTATCCCGTGCTGGCTCAGTACGGTCTGAAGAGCTCTCAGGAGGTTCTGGACGAGTTCTTCCCCGGCTGCCCCAAGCTGCAGCTGGCTCTGAGCGTCTACTGGTGCTTCATGGGCATGAGCCCCGACCGCTTCCCCTGGTCCATTCTGGCCAAGTGCACCTACATTTATATGGAGGACAAGCCCTACTATCTGCGCGGCACCTCTATGATGATGAATCAGGCCATTATGGAGGCTGTCAAGCGCATGGGCGGCGTGGTTCAGCTGAACTGCGGCGTGAAGAAGATTCTTGTGGAGAACGGCACCGCCGTGGGCGTCATCGACGAGCATGGCAACGAGTACCGTGCCAAGAAAATCATCTCCAACATCTCCCCCATCGCAACCTACGGCGCTCTGATGGACCCCAAGGATGTGCCCGAGGCTGCCCGTGACTACCTGAAGCCCTACACCGTGGGCATTTCCGCCCTGACCTGCTTCATCGGTCTGGACTGCACCCCCGAGGAGATCGGCTTCACCACCTCCTTCACTCTGAACTACGAGAGTCTGGACGCCAACAAGGACTTCCAGTGTGCTTACGACCTGCTGCCCGAGAACGATCCTCTGGTCGCCACCTGCTACACCGTGGACGATCCCGAGGTTTCTCCCGCCGGCACCTCTGTCATCACCGCCGGTACGCTGAAGTACGGCGCTGCATGGGAGAAGCTGTCCCCCGAGCAGTACTATGAGATGAAGTACGAGGCCGGCCGCCGCATCGTGGCCCGTCTGGAGAAGATGTATCCCGGCTTCACCTCTCACATTGAGGAGATGGAGGTTGCCACTCCCCTGACCCATATGCGCTATCTGGGTCATCCCGGCGGCGCCATCTACGGCTACGAGCAGGACCTGCGCCAGTCGGTGTTCTTCTTCCCCACCGAAAGCAAGCTGCCCGGTCTGGAATTCGCAAGCGGCTGGGTGAATGCCTGCGGCTTCGGTCCCAACTACACTTACGCGGACAAGGTCGCAACTCAGGTTGCGCAGGAGGTATAACATGGCAAAGACGATCAAAGAAACCCTGCTGGGCACTCTGGTGCACGGCGAAGAGATTCTGCAGGAGATTGATGTGCTGCGCACCGTTTCTCCCGACCCCATCCACCCCGTGGACCCCGCAGCCGCCTGCCTGAAGGGACTGCATCCCAAGCAGGTCAATCTGGTGGTGACCGCCATCCACGACACCGGCAAAAACGCCAAGGTGTTCCGCCTGTCCGGCAAGGACGGTTATCTGCCTCCCTTTGAGGCCGGTCAGTACCTGAACATCTTCACTGAGATCGACGGCGTGCGTACCAGCCGCCCCTACTCCATCAGCTCTTCTCCCCGTCAGCGTGCCTACTACGAAATCACCGTGGCCCGCACCGTGAACGGTTTTGTGTCCGACTACTTCCTGGACAAGGTCAAGGTGGGCGATGAGTTCACCGCTTCCCGTCCTGCCGGCGTGTTCCGCCATCAGCCCGTGTTCCACAGCAAGAAGATGCTGATGCTGGGCGGTGGTTCCGGCATCACCCCCTTCATGAGCATGATCCGTGAAGTGCTGGATGCCGGTCTGGACCGGGACATGGTCCTGCTGTACGGCTGCCGCAGCGCTGAGGTGGCTCTGTTCCACGATCAGCTGACCGCCCTGTCCCACAACTTTGACAACTTCCGTTACTATCTGGTGGTTTCCGACGAGAATGCCGTGTGGGACGGTGAGCGTGGCTTCATCACTGCTGACCTCATCAAGAAGCTGTGCCCCGACTACGCCCAGCGCACCGCATACATCTGCGGCCCTGAGATCATGAACGAGTTCTGCGTCAAGCAGCTGGAGGCTCTGGGTCTGGCTCAGAAGAACATCCGCCGTGAGATGTTCGGCGCTGCCAAGGATATTACCAAGGAGGCCGGTTGGCCCAGTGAGCTGAACGGCACCGAGGAGTTCACCGTCACCGTGAACGGCAAGCAGAAGATCACCGCCAAGTCCGGCGAGTCCCTGCTGACCGCTCTGGAGCGTGCCGGCGTCCGGGTCAATGTCTGCTGCCGCAGCGGCGAGTGCAGCCTGTGCCGTGTCCAGCTGGTCAGCGGCAAGGTGTTCCTGTCCAAGGGCATGATGCTCCGCAAGGCCGATGAGAAGTATGGCTACATCCACTCCTGCAAGTCCTACCCCATCTCCGACATTTCCATCCTGCTGTAATGCCATTCAACGAGAGGAACGCTTATGGGATTCTTTTTCACTGGTTATAACCTGACTACCATTGTCGGTTTCATTGCGCTGGTGGCTGCGCTGATCCTCCTCAACGAGATCAGCCGCCGCAGCAAGATTGCATCCATTTTGATGTATGTTGCCGTTCCCGCGGTGCTGTTTGCCCTGATTGCCTTTGGCGTGGTGGGCAGCCCCTCCTCCAAGACTTGGTTCGGCAATGTAAAGACCATTTCCGCCCTGATGGGCGTCTGGGGCTTCCTGCTGATCCGCTTCTCCAAGCTGGGCAAGACTAAGTTCGCCCAGATTTTCCCCGTGGCTATTCTGGGTATCAACATCGCCGAGGCCGTTTTCCGTGACGTCGAGGTATTCATGATCTACAAGGAAATGGTCGTAGACAACGCCAACCTGATTCAGCTGGGCGGCTACTGGAACCTGTTCAACGCTGCCGCAGGCGTCCTGCTGCTGCTGACCATGACCGGCTTCACGGGTATTCGTGTCGCTAAGACCTCCGCTCGTGACATGGTGTGGCCGGATCAGGTCTGGTTCTGGATTCTGGCATACGATGTGTGGAATGCCGCTTACTGCTACAACTGCATCTCCACCCGCAGTATGTATTCCGGTATGTCCTTGCTGGCGGCCTGCACGCTGGCAGAAGTCCTCTGCAAGAGAGGCGTCTGGCTGCAGCACCGTGCCCAGACTCTGGCTCTGTTTGGTATGTTCTCTCTGGCTGTGGATTACAGCACTATGCCCGCCTTTGCCATCGAGGCCAGCTACCGTCCCGCCGCATGGGGTGCTCTGAGCATCGCCGCCTTTGTGGTCAATCTGGTGGTGTTTGTGTATATGCTGGTGCAGGTCAGAAAGACCAAGCGCAACCCCTACACCAAGGAGCTGTATGTCGAGAGCAAGGCATATCAGAAAAATCTTTCCGCCAACGGTCTGTCCTAATCGGGAAACTCCCTCTTCCCTTCTTTTCGTCCGCAGACCGCTTAAAACCCCTGTTCCCACCCGGGAACAGGGGCTTTTTGTCACAATTTGGAGATTGACACAGGGCTCCGACTATGCTAGTATATAAGAAATCGCTTAATTAAGCATTTACTTAGGAGGAGATCTATGGCATCCAAGCGTTTTGCTCAGGTGGGCGAGTTCTGCGTTGCCTGCGGCAGCTGCATCAAGGTCTGTCCCATGTCCGCCATTCAAATCTGGAAGGGCGTGGTGGCTCAAATCGACCCCAACCGCTGTGTCGGCTGCGGAAAGTGCGCCGGAGAGTGTCCGGCCGGGACCATTGAACTGAAAAATCGGGAGGTGACGGCATGAAGCAGCCAAAAAAGCATTGGTACGATTACCTTTGGGTGGTCACCCCCATCTATTTGGGACTGGGATTTTTTAATATCCTGTTTGCGTGGCTGGGCATGATTTTCTTCTGTCTGCCGCTGTTTATTGCCATCTTCGGCGGCGGTAAGCTCTACTGCAACCGCTACTGCGACCGAGGGCAGTTCCTCAGCCTGCTGGGCAAGCGGCCGGGGCTGTCCCGAAACAAGCCCACCCCCAACTGGATGCGCTCCAAGGCCTTCCGGTACGGGTTCCTGATTTTCTTCTTCGCCATGTTCTTCCAGATGCTGTATACCACTTGGCTGGTGGGCAGCGGTGCGGAAACGCTGCGGCAGGCGATCAAGCTCTTCTGGACCTTCAAGGTGCCTTGGCACTGGGCCTATCACGGCACGGCGGTGGCTCCTTGGGTGGCTCAGTTCGCCTTCGGCTTTTACAGCATGATGCTCACCTCCACCCTGATCGGTCTGATCGTCATGGCGCTCTATAAACCCCGTTCCTGGTGCGTGTTCTGCCCCATGGGCACCACCACCCAGCTGATTTGCAAAGCCAAAGCCGGCAAACCTTCTTGTGAAGGCGGCTGTTCCGGCTGCATGAAAAAGGAGGAACCGACCCATGCGTGAAAACGCCAAGCGAGTGTCCGCCCTGATGGGCCAGCTGGCCAATGAGAACCGGCTGCTGATCCTCTGCGCCCTGCTGGAAGGTTCCAAAACCGTGGGTGAGCTGGCGGAAGCCGTTCCGGACATTTCCGGCCCGGCTCTGTCCCAGCACCTGCACAAGCTTCGAGATGCCGGGCTGATCTGTTCGGAAAAAGAGGCGCAATTCATCCGCTATTCCATCTGCGATCCCCGTATTCGGGATCTGATCGACCTGCTCCGGCGCTCCTACTGCACCGGAGAATGACCTGCATCGGCGCACGCCGATCCAACCCCTGAAGGAGGTTTTCTTATGATTCCATCTGTCGCACACATCGGTCTTACCGTCTCTGATCTGAACCGCTCCGTCGCCTTCTATCGGGATGTGATGGGCTTTACCTATCTGGGCGAAATGTCCATGGGCGGCCCTGAGTCCGCCGCTCTGTTCCAGCGTCCCGGCTGCTCGGCTCGGGTGGGCTATCTGCAAACCGCCGATAAGCACGCCCCTCTGGTGGAACTGATTGAATTCACCGATCAGCCTTCTGCCACTTCCGAGCCCAGCCTGTTCCAGACTTCCATTTCCGAGCTGTGCTTTACCACTGACGACATCGACGCAGAGTATCAGCGTCTGCTGGCACTTGGGGTGGAGTTTCTCTCCGAGCCTCAGACCTTTGACAGCACCGCCTACGGCTTCGGCAAGAGCCGTGCCGTCTATCTCCGTGACCCGGACCGCAACATTCTGGAGCTGATCCAGCCTCTGGACTGAGTGCAGAGAACCCATCTGCTTCGGGGTGCTGACCGTTCTTCGGCTCAGCGCCCCGTTTTTCTTTTCCCCGGAAAATGCTCCGCCCATTTGACATATGACCCGCACTGGCATATGATAATGCCATCCTAAACTGTTTTTTTGGAGGCTGCTATGTTAGAAGAAATCAAAGTACAGGCAAATCAAGTCATTCGTGAGCTGATTGAGGCCGCAAACCTGACCCGGGGCGACCTTCTGGTGATTGGCTGCTCTTCCAGCGAGATGATTGGCAGCCATATCGGTAAGAATTCCAGTCTGGAAGCGGCAGAGGCCGCCTTTTCCGGCATCTATCCCGTGCTGCAGGAGCATGGCATCCGCCTTGCCGTTCAGTGCTGCGAGCATCTGAACCGGGCCCTCATTCTGGAGCAGGAAACGGCAGACCACTTCGGGTATGAGGTGGTGAATGTCCGCCCCCAGCCCAAAGCCGGCGGTTCCTTTGCCACCACCGCATGGAACGCCTTCGCCCACCCGGTGGCAGTGGAGCATATCCGTGCCAAGGCCGGTTTGGACATCGGCGGCACCCTCATCGGTATGCATTTGAAGGAAGTGGCCGTTCCCCTGCGTCTGTCCCGCTCCACCATCGGTCAGGCCAACATCCTCTGTGCCCGGACCCGTCCCAAGTTCATCGGCGGCGAGCGTGCCTTCTATGTGGATGAATTGAAATAATCTCGCAGCAGGCCTTCCACCTTGTGATGGAAGGCCTGCTTTTTTATTTCCGCTCTCCGGCGCAAAAACAGCGTTCTTTTTAGCACTTTATCACATTGCTGCGGCACATATTTTCACCAAATTTGGTAAGAAATTGCTTTTCCTTTCCGCTCCTGTATGCTATACTAGGTGAAATAGTCTTGGTTTCGACTCAGTTATTTTTTGACAATGCGTTTTTGTTGCGTATTATGTATCATTTTAACCAGATTCGAAGGAACAGACGGTTTTATTTGTTCGTTTTACCCCGCCCGGGCAAGATGGACAGAAAAAAGAGATAAAGGGAGAAGTATTTATGAAACTAAGCAAACGCAATCTCTTGCTCGTCAGCTTTATGCTGTTTTCCCTGTTTTTTGGCGCAGGAAATCTGATCTTTCCCCCCTTCCTTGGTCAAAACGCAGGCAGCCACACCATTCCCGCTCTGATTGGATTCTTGGCTACCGCCGTAATCCTTCCTGTGCTGGGCGTCATTGTGGTTTCTGAATTCAGCGGTCTGGACAAACTGGCCAACCGTGTGGACAAGCGTTTTTCCATCGTATTCACCGTCCTGATCTATCTGTCCATCGGCCCCGGTCTGGGCATCCCCAGAGCCGCATCCGTCCCCTTTGAGATGGCGGTTGCACCCTATATGCCCGAAGGCTCCAACCTCAGCCTGTATATGCTGATCTACTCTCTGGTGTTCTTCCTGCTGGCCGGCTGGCTGTCTATGACTCCCCGCAAGCTGGTCAAGCGTGTCGGCACCGTCCTGACCCCCAGCCTGCTGATCCTGCTGGTGTTCCTGTTCATCTCCTTCCTGTTCCGTGGAACGGTCGACATCGCCGCTCCTCAGACCGCCTATGAATCCGTTCCCCTGCTGACCGGCTTCTGCGAAGGCTATCAGACCATGGACACCATCGCTGCTCTGAACTTCGGTCTGGTGATCGCCACCACCCTTCGCGGCTTCGGTCTGGATGACAAGAAATCCGTCCTCTCCTACACCGTGAAGTCCGGCATCTTCGCCGGCTCCATTCTGGCCGCTGTGTACCTGATGCTGACTTACATGGGCACCTGCAGCTCCGGCGTCTATCCCATTCAGGGCAACGGCGCTTGGACCCTCCGCTGCATCGTGGCCCAGCTCTTCGGTGAGCCCGGTGCTATCCTGCTGGCTGCCATCTTCACGCTGGCCTGCCTGACCACCTGCGTGGGCCTCATCACCTCCATTTCCCAGTTCTTTACGAACCTGCTGCCCAAGGTGTCCTACAAGGCACTGGTCATCTTCATCTCCGTGTTCTCCTTCGTTGTCTGCAACCAGGGCCTGAACACCATCCTGAGCCTGTCCATGCCGGTGCTGAACGCCATCTACCCCATGTCCATCGTTCTGATCCTGATGGGTCTGACCGATCGCTGGTGCAGCAAGGTGCCTTACATCTACCCCATCACCCTTGCCGGCGTCGGCGTCATCAGCGTGCTGCACGCACTGGATGCCCTCCATGTGCCGCTGGGCTTCCTGAGCAGCTTCCTGCATCTGCTGCCCTTTGCAAAGCAGGGCTTTGCATGGGTCACCGTCGCCATCGTGATGGTGCTGATCAGCCTGCTGCTGAAGGTATTCCTGAAGAAGCCGGCCAAATAATCCTCCATTTCTCACCCCTCTGCCTGTGCAGAGGGGTGTTTTTTTGTTCCAATCCGGGCAGACTGGTATTATCTGTGAAAGGAGTGTTGTTTGCTATGATTGAACAGGATACCATTCGCCTGCTAAGGGAATGTGACGCAGGAATTAAAATGGGCGTTTCCGCCATTGACGAGGTACTGAGCCATGCGAAGAACCCGGACTTCCGCAAACTGCTGACCCAGTGCCGTGCCAAGCACGAGGAGCTGTCCCACGAGGCCCAGTGTCTGCTGGACCGTGATCAGGACGAGGGAAAGGACCCCACCCCCATCGCTAAGGGGATGTCTTGGCTGAAAACCAACTGGAAACTGGCCGTCGACGATTCAGACCAAACAGTTGCCAACCTCATCACCGACGGGTGCAATATGGCGGTCAAGGCACTGACCCGCTACCTCCACGCATATCCGGCGGCAGACGATGCCTCCAAGGATATCGCCAAGCGCCTCATCCGGCTGGAAGATCAGCTGGTCGAGGACATCCGCCCCTATCTATGATGAAGAACGCACCGTATTTCGAGGGCTGGTACTGTAAATGCCGCTCCTGTGACGGAAGATCGCTCGCCCTCATTCCGGCGATGCACAGGAGCGCCTCCGGGAAAGTCACCGCCTCCCTTCAGGTGCTGACAGAACATCGCTCTTGGTGGGTCCCCATCCCGGTGAATGGCTTTCACGCCCTCCATGACCCCCTCCGGGTGCGGTTCGGTGCCTGTCAGCTAACCCAAGAGGGGCTTTGGCTCAACCTTTGCCGGGACGACCTCTCGTTGCAGGGCACCCTGCGCTTTGGGCCCTTTTCCTCCCTCCACACCCCGATTATGGGGCCATTTCGTTTTGTGCCGGGGATGGAATGCTCGCACAGCGTTCTCAGTATGTCCCATTCCCTGTCCGGAGTGCTGTCCCTGAACGGCGATCTGGTGGATTTCACCGGCGGCGAGGGCTATCTGGAGTCGGACCAAGGGACCTCCTTTCCCCAGTCCTACCTCTGGACTCAGTGCAGCTGGGACGAGGGCAGTCTGATGCTGGCACTGGCTTCTGTGCCGATTTTGAACCACTCCTTTACCGGCTGCATCTGCGCCATCCTGCTCCACGACAAGGAGCTTCGGCTTGCCACCTACAAAGGGGCAAGGGTCGAGTGCTGGTCGCCCCGGAAGGTGCAGGTCCGTCAGGGCAAGCTGCGTCTGTCGGTGGAGCTGCTCTGCTGTGACTCCCATCCGCTCCGTGCGCCTGTCAGCGGTGAGATGTGCCGGATTGTTCGGGAAAGCCTCCGTGCTTCGGTGCGCTGCCGTCTTTGGGAAAACAATACCCTGATGTTAGATCAGACCGACACCGGCGCCGGATTTGAGTGCGCCATGCCCGGGCAAAGCTGACCATTGGCCCCACTGTACTTTGGAATTTTTTCTCAAATGCAGCCGTTTTTTGCCATTTTTCCGTCTTCAAGAACTTTTTTGGAAACCTTTCACTTCCCCATTGACTTTCCTACGTCTTAGGTTATACTGGTACTATAAATCCAATATAATAGGAGGTAATACCCATGAACTTTGAACAGAAAGTCGTTATCGTCACCGGCGGCAGCCGTGGCATTGGCTTCTCCACTGTGGAGACCTTTGTGAAGAAGGGCGCCACCGTGGTGCTGACTGCCAGCCGTCAGGAGAATGCGGACAAGGCCGTCGCCAAGCTGAAAGAACTGTATCCCGACGCAACTGTGGGCGGCATCAGCCCCGATCTCCGCAGCCTTGCCAGCGTGGAAGAGGCTTTCCGTGGCGTGGCAGAGAAGTACGGTCATATTGATGTGCTGGTCAACAACGCCGGTGTGTCTGAGCGTACCTCCTTTGAGCAGTACACCGAGGAAACCTTTGAGAATGTCATGGATCTGAATGTGAAGGGCGTGTTCAACTGCACCCGTGCTGTGGTTCCTTACATGGTACAGCAGGGCGGCGGTGCCGTGGTCAACACCTCCTCCATGGTCAGCATCTACGGTCAGCCCAGCGGCATGGCTTATCCCACTTCCAAGTTTGCCGTCAACGGCATGACCCTGTCTCTGGCTCGTGAACTGGGTCCCAAGGGCATCCGTGTCAACGCTGTGGCTCCCGGCATCACCGAGACTGACATGATGAAGGCCGTGCCCAAGAGCATTATCGATCCCATGATCGCTCAGATTCCTCTGCGCCGTCTGGGTCAGCCCGAGGACATCGCCAACGCCATCTGCTTCCTCGCTTCCGACGAGGCCGGCTACATCTCCGGTGTGGTCTTGCAGGTGGACGGTCTGGCAAGATCCTAAGTTACCCACTCATTCTGCAAAACAATCCACCGCCGTCGGGAGCCTTGCTCCCGGCGGCGGTTTGCTTTGTTGGTTCGATTTTCCACAGAAGGACTGTAAAACAGCACCCACCGGGGAACGATTCTTTAAAACCGCTCTCCGGTGGGCTTTTTTCTCCCCAACCTCAGGGCAAACTTGTTTACTTCAGGCCGGTGCTGCTGTTGAGCAGCAGCGTGCTGTACAGGAACAGGGCGTCCTGACCGTGGAAGTCCACCAACTGCCCCAGCTGTTCAGAACGGACATAGCGGATATCCACCAGCGTGATTTTGCGGTACCCCTCCGCCAGCAGCGGAGCCAGACTTCCGGCAAAAGAGTCCCGGAAGATAATCAGCTCCCGGTCACTCGCCGCATTGGGATTTTCAATGGTCACCAGAGGGTTACTGCCGCCGGTGAACATCTCATAAGGGTCCCGTCCCACGCTCTTTTTCAAATCGTACATAGGGATTTCCACCCCAGTGCCCGTGGCGTAGCCGGTGACCACGCACTCCTCCAGCACAGGGCTGGTGAGGTAGTGCAGGGTGTCCGGGGTCAGGGGCAGTGCAGACTGTCCCACATACACGCCCCGGAAGGGATGGTCCACCGTATTCACGGTGTAGCCTTCCCCGGACAGGGAAACACCCATCTCTCCAGCCAGATACCGGGCGACCGGCAGCAGATTTTCCTGCCGCCAGTGGGTATCGGTGTGGTAATAATCCTCGATGGACAACTGCTCCGTGAGGTCAATATATGCCATATCGCCGCACTCCTGACGCAGCCGGTCAAACAGAGCCTCATAGTCCATGGTGGGATAGCCGTTGGGCTGGGCCAGATAGTAGTTCTTGTCCGGAATCACCGCCAGATAGACCTTGGAGCCGTTCGGCTCCAGATAGTACTCCGTCAGGTACCGGAACCGCTCCAACGCATGATTCACCATGGAATCCCGCAGAGGATAGTCCAGCTTGGACACATAGCCATCCGCCAGATAGAGGTCGTTGTTATCCTTCTGTTGGAAAACAAACAGATTAGTAATTGCCTTCACCCTGCGCATCTGATCTCGCATAGGGAACTGATCCTGCGTGTAGGTTTCAAAGTCCTTGGTGAACTCGCCGGACAACACCGACTCCACGCTCACCTTGGGGAAGGCAGCCAGCACCCGGCGTTCACTCTCGGAATAGTCATCCGCCGGCTTGAGCCAGCACCAGACCGACAACCCCAGCAGCAGGGCAGCCATGACGCCCACGGTGACATAGGCTCGAATTCGTTCTAATTTCATGACAGCACCTCCCTCAGAACCGGAAATACAGGAACGGATTGAAGGAACCATCCACCAAAAAGGCAGTCATGGTGATAAACAGCACCGCCAGAACCACCGGTTCCAGCACGCTGAGTGCAATCGCTCCGTTTTTGTTCTTTTCCCAACATTCTACCAGACGCTTGGGCTGCGGGGTTGCTCCCACCAGTGCGACGATGAGAATAACGGCGTAGCTTCTCAGAGAATAGAGGAATTCCCGGCTGACCAGCGGCAAATCCCCGGCGCCGAACATGGCGGCGAGATAGCGTCCGGCCTCTGCCAGATCGGTGGCATTGAACAGGACAAAGCTGATCATCACCAGCACCAGTACATAAATGTGACCCAGCACCTTGTGGGCAGAGAGCCAACGACCGAGCCAGAACTTTTCCAGCACCAGCAGCAGGGCAAAGTACAGTCCCCAGACGATGAAGTTCCACGCCGCACCGTGCCAGAAGCCAGTGAGCAGCCACACCACGAAAATGTTGCGGAACCATTTTACCCGGCTGACCCGGTTTCCGCCCAAGGGGATATACACATAGTCCCGGAACCACGAGCTGAGGGAGATGTGCCAGCGGCGCCAGAATTCGGTGACACTGGCGGAAATATAGGGGTAATTGAAGTTCTCCATAAAGTCGAAGCCAAACAGCTTGCCCAGACCGATGGCCATATCGCTGTAACCGGAAAAGTCAAAGTAGATGTGCAGGGAAAAGGCGAGCGCATAGAGCCAGTAAAATAGCACAGATTTGTCACCGCTGGCCCGGAAAACACTGCAAAGCTCGCCCAAAGCGTTGGCAATGAGTATTTTCTTGGCAAGTCCCAGCGTAAACCGCCGGACGCCCAGCGCCGTCTTGTCCCATGTGTGGCTCCGCTCCTCCAACTGTTCCGCCACATCCTCATAGCGGACAATGGGGCCGGCAATCAGCTGGGGGAAGAGGGACACATAGGTGGCCAGATGAATGAAGTTCTTCTGGGCCGGGACCGTGCCCCGGTAGACATCCACCGTGTAGCTGAGAATCTGAAAGGTGTAAAAGCTGATGCCGATGGGAAGAGCAATCTTCAGCAGCGGCACATGCAGGCCGGTCAATGCATTGAAATTGGCCAGAAAGAAGTCCATATACTTGAAGTAGGCCAGAAAACTGACACAGACCACCACCGAAGCGATCAGACTCACCTTAGCCCAGACCGTACCCCGGTTCCGCTCAATCAGCAGGCCGAACACATAGCCGCAGAGGATGGAAACCCCCATCAAAAGCACATACTTCGGCTCACCCCAGGCATAGAAAAAGATGCTGGCCAGCAGCAGCACGACATTTTTCACTTTCTTCGGTGCAACGGCATACAAAATCAGCACGACCGAAAAAAAGTAGAACAGAAATGGGATGCTGGAAAACAGCACTCCGCCTCACCTCCTGTAAAAAAGGCGGGCGCAATTTCTTGCGCCCGCCCACTGGACCTAAATTACTCTTCCATCTCCAGCGTCTTGGGGCACATCAGGAAGAAAACAGTGTTGCCCTCGGTGGCGGTCACCATTTCCTCAGCCTCGGTGCAGACATTCCAGCGCAGGTTGGCATTGGCCTCCAGCTCTGCCACGAATGCGTCCACATCAGCGCCCTCGTCCAGCTCAAAGATATAGCCGATGAAGGGGATGGTGCTGATCATGGGGCCAAAGGACACGCCGGAAGCAAAGCCGTTGATGTCGTTGTCAAAGCCCATCAGGAAACCGGGCTCTACAGGCATGACAGCAGGAGCGAACTCGATCTGCTTGTCAGACAGGATGGTGTTGGCCAGAGTTTCCATATCCTGATCGGCGTTGGCCTCGAACACAGCCTTCAGGGACTGGCCCAAAGTGGCGTCGGTGTCGGGCTTGTCCTTGCCGCCGCCGCAGGATGCCAGAGCCAGCATCATAGCAGCTGCCAGCAGCAGGGTGATCATTTTCTTCAGATTCTTCATGATTGTTTCCTCCAATGTTCGGTGTGATTGGTTCGGGCGACCCAGCCGCCCTCGTCCTCCTCATAGCTGAGGGTGACGCTACGGCAGGTATCTCCGCCGTGCATGGTCAGTTGATAGGTCTGCTCTCGCTGTGTCGGATCAATTTCCCAAAAAACAGTGATGTTTCCCGCAAGTGCGGTCCAATCCTCCTGTTCCTCGCCGTCCTGCAAAACCGATGCCGTACCGCCGCTGACCTCCAGAGTGGTTTCCTTCTTCAGCGTCAGTTCCAGCTCCACCGGAAGCAGCTGGTTCGGCATTACCTGCCGGGAATAGGCCACCGCATCCTGCGGCATTCCGCTTCCCTCTTCCAGCACCACCGCACGCCCTTCCCGAAGGGGTTCTCCCATCAGGATGAGGTCCGCCGGTCCGGAGCCGAGTCGGCTCAGCCCAAGCACCAGCAGCAGACAGGCCGCCAGTGCCGCAGCAGCGGCAAAAGGCCCGCTTCGCCGGGGGGCTTTGGTCTTGTTTGCTTCGGTCAGCACCCGTTCCCGCAGCTCTTCGGGGGCTTCCACGCTTCGATATGCATTCACTTGTTGTAAATCAAACATGGTGTCCCTCCTCCAGCTGCTGTTTGAGACTGCTTCTTCCCCGCTGCAGCCGCATCTTGACGGCCGACTGGGAAATACGCAGCATCCGGGCGGTTTCTTCCACAGAAAAGCCTTCCAGATCGTGGAGGGTAATGGCGGCACGGTACTTCTCCGGCACACGGCTCAGACAGTCCAGCACCTCCTGCGCCTCTTCCGACGCATGGGCCGGGAAATGGTGCGCCTCCTCCAACGGAAGGGCTGCACGAACTTTCCGGCGGCGCATCAGATCACAGCTGCGGTTGATGGTGGCTCTCACCAGCCATGCCCGCTGATGCTCCTCGTCCCGAAAGCCGGGGTTGTGCTCCACCAGCTTGATGAACACATCCTGCACCGCATCCCGGGCGTCCTCGTCACAGCGAAGATAGCTCAGTGCCAAACGGTACAGCATATCCGCATAACGATCATAGATCACAGCCAGATCCAGTTCTCGATGATGAAGCAAGCTCACCGTTTCGCCCTCCTCACTTAAAACACGCATGAGACTTGGTTCAGGTCACATGCAAAACAAAAATTTTTTCTCACAGCGCCTCATTATAATATGTTTGCCCATTCCTGACAACTCATTTCCGCAAAATACACACGTTCCATCGGCTCTGCCCCGGTTTGGCTGTCTTTCCGACCGGAAATGTGTTAAAATAAAGGCACTTTGACAGGAGAGATGCTGTATGGATTCCTTTCTTTTTGCCCTCAATGCCACCCTTCCGATTTTTCTTGTGATTCTGCTGGGGTGGTTTCTGCGTCGGATAGGACTGCTCACCCCCGCTTTTACCAATGTCGCAAACAAATATGTTTTTCAGTGCGCCCTCCCCTTCAGCCTGTTTCGGTCCATGTCCTCCATGGATTTCCGCTCGGAGTTTGACCCCAAGTTCTGCCTGTTCTGTTTTGGCGTCACAACGGTGATGTTTTTGGGGGTTTGGGGTATCTCGTGGCTGGCACTGAAAAACCGCGCGCTGGTGGGTGCCTTTGCCCAAGCCAGCGTCCGCTCCAGTGCTGCCATTCTGGGCATTGCCATGGCAGAGAACATCTACGGCAGCGCCGGGATGGTCCCCATGATGATTATGGCCTCCGTGCCTTTTTTCAACGCTTATTCGGTGGTGATTCTCACATTTTCTCCCCATGTGGACGAGAACGGGCAGCTGATTCCCCCTGCCCCGGAGGAGAATCTCTGGAAGAAAACCCTGTGCAATGTGGCGAAAAACCCCATTATCATCGCCATTTTACTGGGCATTCCCTTCTCTTTGTTCTCCATTCCCATTCCAACCCTCGCCCAGACCTTTATCTCTCAAGTGGCAGGCTCTGCCACCACCATTGCCTTGCTGGTGGTGGGCGCCACCTTCACCGGGCTGGACTCGTTCCGAAACTGGAAGCCCACCCTCGCCGCTACCCTCATCAAGCTGTTCCTGCTGCCTGCACTGTTTTTGCCGCTGGCGGCTTGGTTTGGCTTCCGGAACAGTGCCCTCATCGCCATTCTCATCATGGTGGGCGGCCCCACCACGGTGAGCTGCTTCGTCATGGCAAAGCAGATGGGCGGCGACGCCAAGCTGACCGCGCAGGCGGTGGCCCTTTCCACACTGGTTTCCTCCCTCTCCATCACCCTGTGGGTGTTCTTGCTCCATCACTTCTGCCTGATTTAATTCAAAAAGCGGCATCTGTTGGATTTCCAACAGATGCCGCTTTTTCACAGAGTACACTGTTTTAGCTCGTTAATGACCGCCCGAAGTGCCGCACTCATCCACTTTTCCCGGTGGAACAGCAGCTGCGCCCAGACCTCAACCTGAATTTCTTCCACATTCAGCTCCACCAGTCTGCCCTTTTCCACACTCTTGCGATAGGCGAACTCCGGCAGAAAGGCCACGCCCGCCCCCTGCTCTGCCAGATTGCAGAGCAAATCCGTATTACTGCTCTCCAGAGACGGCTGAATGCCCAAGGCACACTGGGCAAACTCCTGATCCAGCAATCTGCGGTAACTCATGCCCTTTTCCGTCAGCAGCAGCGGATAGTTCAGCAGCTCCTCCGGAGCGATTTTGTCCCGTCCCGCCAGCGGATGGTCCGGGGACGCCACAAACCGGGCCGGAATGCGCTGCTCCTGCACAATCGTATAGTCCGCACCCCGAATGGGGCTGTCCAGCGTGTACAGCAAGTCCGCCTCGTTCTGGTCAATCATCCGGAACAGGTCCTGCGTGCCTGCGGTAGTGATTTTCAGCGTTACTCCCGGGTGTCTGCTCCGCAGACGGGAAAAAATATGGCCCACGGTAGCCACACACAGGGAGTCCGCCGTCGCCAGACGGACCACGCCCGCCGGTTCTTCCTCTTTGTGCGTAAAATCCAGCACAATGCCTTCAATTTCATTGGCACAGTGCAGCAGCCGCATCCCGTCGTTGGTCAGCTTTACCGTGTGGTTGATCCGCTCGAACAGCTTCACTCCCAGTTCCTCCTCCAACTGCTTGATTTGGAAGGAAATCGTTGATTGGGAGTACCCCAGCCGCTCTGCCGCCCTTGTAAAGCTTCTCAGCTCTGCCACTTGGATAAACGAGGTCAAATTCTTCAGGTCCATTGCGCCCTCCATTATCGAATCTTTCGATGGTGTATATCTTTATTATCTGTTTTACAAATAGATACCTATACTGTATACTAACAATTGTTGAAAATCAAGTGAGGAGTTTCTTCCTATGAGTACTATTCTGAGTGTTATTACGAAAATTTTTTACGGTGTATTTCATCTGCTTTGGGGTGACTGGATTCCCCTGCCGCTGCCCGGCGGCGGTACCTTGGGGGTCTCCCCTCTGGTCATCATTCTTCTGCTGGCCGGTCTGTATCTCACCTTCCGCACCCGATTCCTCTTCCTGCGGCTGTTCCCGGATATGCTCCGCATCACCAAGGAGAAGAAGGTGGGCAAGGACGCCAACAGCATCACCGGTCTGCAGTCGCTGATCGTTTCCACCGCCACCCGTGTGGGCATGGGCAATCTGGTGGGCGTGGTGGCTGCCATCTCTGTCGGTGGCGCCGGCGCCGTGTTCTGGATGTGGGTCACCGCCCTGCTGGGCACCTCCACCGCCTTTGTGGAGGGCACGCTGGCTCAGATTCACAAGCAGAAGGACCCTCTGTACGGTGGTTACCGTGGCGGCCCCAACCGTTACATTCACGACTTTTTCTGCAAAAAGAC
This sequence comes from Oscillospiraceae bacterium, assembly GCA_020025295.1. Lineage (GTDB taxonomy): Bacteria > Bacillota > Clostridia > Oscillospirales > Oscillospiraceae > UMGS1766. The sequence continues at coordinate 19,757 of JAHHSJ010000012.1, forward strand.
GCAGAAAATCCGCAGCGTGATCGCAATTCTCTTCGCTCTGTCCGGTCTGCTCTGCTGGTGCGGCATCAGCCAGGTGATTGGCAACAGCGTTTCCTCTTCCATGAAGAACGCCTTCCACATCCCTCCCATCTGGACCGCCGTGGTGCTGGTCGCCGTCTGCGCCGTGATTGTCCTGCGCAAGAACGCCACCGTCAAGGTGCTGGATGTGGTGGTTCCCATCATGGCCGGCTGCTTCTTCCTTGTGACGATCATCATCATTGTGAAGAATGCCGCCCTGCTCCCCTCTGTCTTTAAGCGCATCTTCGCAGAGGCCTTCGGCCTGCGTCAGGCTGTGGCCGGCGGTTTCGGTGCCGTCATCATGAACGGCATCAAGCGCGGCCTGTTCTCCAACGAGGCCGGCAGCGGCTCCGCCCCCTGTGCCGCAGCTGCCGCTGACATTGATCTTCCTGCCAAGCAGGGCCTGCTGGAGTCCTTCGGCGTCTTTATCGACACCATGCTCATCTGCACCTGCTCCGCTATGATTATGCTGCTGGCTCCCGCCGATCTGGTCAATGGACTGGAGGGCATGGACCTGCTCCAGACCGCTATGAACTATCATCTAGGCACCTTCGGTGTGGTGTTCATCGCCTTGACCCTGCTGCTGTTCAGCTTCTCCACCTTCATCGGTATCCTCTTCTATGCGCGCTCCAACATCGCCTATGTCTTTGGTGACAACTGGTGGAGCCAGACCGCATACAAGGTACTCTGCCTGGTGATGCTGGCCGTTGGCTGCATGGCTGCCTACACCTTCGTGTGGGATCTGGGTGACCTTGGAATCGCTCTCATGACCATCTTTAATATGCTGGCTCTGCTGCCTCTCTCCGGCGAGGCCATCAAGGCACTCAAGGAATACGAGCACAGCAAATAATAAGCACACGAATCTTCTTCCAAATTCCTCTTAAAACCACACCTGCGGTGAACTCCAGCCGGAGTTTTCCGCAGGTGTGGTTTCTGTTTCGTCAAGTATGCGCCATACTTTATATCACACAAAGAAACGCCCTCAGAGCTGAAAACGGACGGCTGTGTGTCAAACACAGCCGTCCTGCTCAAAAGGTATCTTAACTTAACCTTTACTCCAAATGGAACCGTTCCCGGACAGCCTGCGCCAGCAGCTGAGCGGTTCCCTCCACCCCAAATACGGCGGAATTCACCGACAAATCCTTGTGATGGATACTCTCCGGCAGATAACCGGCATAGTTCAGCTGGTAGGACTTGCGCTCCTCATCCTTCTTCGTCACCAGCCGCCGTGCGGCGCTCTCCTTGATCTGAAGTTCTTCGACGCAGTTCCGCACCCGAACCTCGTAGGGAGCGTAGATGAAAAAGCGGATGACATTCTTGTATTCTTCCAATACGAAATCGGAACATCTGCCCACAATAATGCAGCTTTCATCATCTGCCATGCGGCGAATAATCTTGCGCTGGGCGTCAAAAATCATGTTCTGGGTCACATTCGTCCGGTTCCCCAGTCGCTGGAACATCGGAAACAGGTACTCATCCACAATTCTGTGGGCTCGCTCCTCGTTTTCATCCACAATCTGGGCGGACAGATCCAGTTCTTTTGCAGTTTCCCGAATCAGCTCTTCATTGTAGCAGGGAATATCCAACAGCTGACCCAGACGGTTGGCTGTCTTTCGTCCCAGACTGCAAAACTGATTGGTAATGGTAATCACACAATTCTTTTGTTCCATAAACTCACTCCTTCGCACGATTTACATGACATATCCTGCGATTAAGTATCCAATCAAGGACAGTATAGCAGCAATCATGGTGTAAGGCAACTGAGAAAGGGCGTGTTCCATATTGCTGATGCCGGCACTATTGGCAGACAGCACGGTGGCGTCGGTATAGAAGCAGGCATGGCTTCCGAAGGTGCCGCCGGAGACGATGGCTGCCATAGTCAGCACCGGATTGGCTCCCAGCGCTCCGCACATGGGCAGCAGAATGGGCGCCACCACGGCACTCATGCCCCAGTTGGAGCCGGTGACAAAGGCCAGCACACCCAGCAGCAGGAAGGACACCGCCGGGAACAGATGCGGGGACAGGACGGGCTGAGCCACCGCCACAAGGAACTGGGTGAGGTGGAGCAGATCGCACACTTCCTTCAGGGTAAAGGCTGCCACCAGCATGAAGAAAATGCTCATCATATCGGCAAACCCGGACACGGTGAGGTTAAAAAACTCCTCCATATCCATGCGTTTGCCCGGCACATACATCACAAGGCAGACAATCAGCGCCACCACAATGGCCAGCAGAATATTCAGCGTCGTGACTCCGATGATGACCAAACCCAGCATGGGCACCAGAAAATTCCACACATTTCCTTCGGTATCGGTGTCCATATACTCCTCGTGGTTATACTTCTTGCTGGCATCGCTGTACACCCGGCCGGTTTCCTCCACGCGCTGATAGGCACGCTTCATCGCACCCAGCTTGGGCATGACGCCCAAGGTGAACAGCGCCACAATGATCAAGGCAATCACGGGATAAAAGCAGAAGGGAATGGCATGGAGATAGGCGTCCATGGCGGAGGGGAACCGGCTGGAAATGACCTCCTCCTCGTAAAACAGGGATGCGAAGAAGATGGCCCAAGTGGAAATCGGCAGCAGTACGCACACCGGGGCGCCGGTAGAATTCAAGATAAACGCCAAAGACTCCCGGGGCAGCTTGCGTTTGTCGTAAATCCCCTTCATACAGACGCCGATGGTCAGCACATTGAGATAATCGTCCACAAACAGCAGGATGCCCAAAAGGAAGGAAGTAAACAAGGTACGCCGATCCGTGCTGCATACCTTGGAGATGATGTTGGAAAAGCCGAATGTGCCTTTGGATGCCTGAAGCAGCGCAATCAGGCTGCCAAACAGGCCGCACACCAGCCAAAGCCACGCATTGTCCGCCACCACCTGAGTGATGAGCGAGCACCATTCACTCAGCGCCTGACCGTGATACAGATAGACGCAGCCCAGCACCGAACCAAGGAGCAAAAACTCCGTACAGCGCCGGGTGGCAATCGCACCGACAATGAGGATTGCAATAATAATGATAGCAAAGAGTCCGTCTGACATGACTGACCCCCCTCTCGGGTGTTCTAAAGCCGATTATGCTCGGCTTGGGCAAAAAAGCAGCACACAAAAGTGTACAAAAAAGTCCTTTCTACGGAAGAAAGGACTACTTTTAGCCGGTCCGGTGGGTAAAACCCACCAGACCGGCTTTATTTAGTTACTCAAGAGGATCCTCCGCACCGATTTCGCAAATCTGTGCCGCAGGGGTCTGTCCCATTGCAGTATTGCACGCCACGAAAGACCAGCCGCAGGTGTTACCCTCCGCCCGTCGACGATCACGATTCAGCTCAATTGCAAACTTAGACAAACCCGTCTCCTCCTTTGGAGTGTTCTGTTGTGATTACAGCAGGTCACGCTCAGCCATGAAGGCATCCAGCTCTTCCTTAACGGCAGCCTTCTGCACCTCAGAAGCTTCCTTCTGGTAACGAGTGAAGTACACCAGCAGACCACGCATAGCGGTCAGGCGGTTGCCAGCCTCGTCCCAGCACAGGGAAGCATCGGAGTCAGCGACCTCGTCGGTGACATCCTCACCGCGGGTAGCGGGCAGGCAGTGCATGAACTTGCAGCCGATGTTGCCCAGCTGCATCATCTCACGGTTGACCTGATACTCGCCGAAGACCTTCACGCGCTCTTCCTTGGGCATCTCGTTCTCGTACAGACCGTACCACACATCGGTGTAGATGAAGTCAGCGCCGTGGACAGCATTACGGTCAGTGGTGACCTCGAAGGTGCCGCCGGAGATCTCGCAGTTTGCCTGCATGACAGCCTTGTGGCCCTCGTTCAGCAGGTGAGCCTCAGGACCATAGTGGACAAAGTGCATACCCAGCTTGGTGCAGATGAAGCCCAGAGAAGCGCAGACCTGAGTGCCGTCGCCCACGAACACGACCTTGACATCTTCCAGCTTCTTGCCGCGAGGCAGGTTCTCGAAGATGGTGCACATATCGCCGATCTCCTGAGTGGGATGGTTGTAGTCGGACATACCGTTCAGCACGGGCACGGTGGAAGCGTTCGCCAGATCCACGACGGTCTTGTGCTCGATAACACGGGCCATGATGATGTCAACCAGCTGAGACAGAACTTTGCCGGTGTCGCCGATGGTCTCGTGACCGCCCAGCTGGATCATGCCAGGCCCGAGGTACTGAGCGTGGCCGCCCAGCTGGCTCATAGCAGTCTCGAAGGAGACACGGGTACGGGTGGAGGACTGCTGGAAGATCATAGCCAGAGTCTTGTCCTTCATCAGAGGGGGATAATAACCGGCCTTGATGCACTTCTTAATCTTCAGAGACAGCTCGATGATGTCGATCAGCTCTTCCTTGGTGAAATCGTTGGTGTCAATAAAATGACGGAGACCCTTATTCATTGAGTATAACCTCCTAGTAAATTTTAGAATGAAACACTCCGTTGGAACACGCCGGAGCCGCATGAATAGTTCCACAGTTTCCAAATTGGCGAAAGCCAATCAAAAGACGGCATAGGCGGCGGCCGCGCAGGCCGCCGTCTAGCTTAATTCAGGAACTATAAATTTAGGAACTATGATTAAGGAGTTTGTCGCTTGACCGACACACCCTTCCGTGCCGGTCAAGCAAGATTTAAGACAAAATTACTTTGCCTTGGGCATCTGCTGAGTGATGCAGTGGATGTTGCCGCCACCGAAAGCGACTTCCTCGGTGCGGACGGGCTCGATGACATAGTCGGGGAACATAGCCTGGACCTGCTCAACAGCCAGAGCGTCGTTCTCATCGCCGTACTGAGGCAGGATGATGGCGTTGTTGGTGATCAGGAAGTTCATGTAGGAAGCGATGGAGATCTCGCCTTCCTCACGAGGCAGGGTGCCCTCGACGATGTCGATGGTGTTGGCACCGTGCAGGTGGCAGGGCTCCTTGGACAGGCACAGCTTGTGGACCTTCAGCTTGCGGCCCTTAGCGTCAACGGACTCGGACAGGGTCTTGTAAGCAGCCTGAGCCTGCTCGTAGAAGGGGTTCTCCTTGTCGTCGGTCCAGATGCAGGCGACCTCGCCGGGACGGACGAAGCAAGCCACGTCGTCGATATGACCGTTGGTCTCATAGGGATCGATGCCGTCCTTGACCCAAATGACCTTCTCGACATTCAGGTATTCCTTCAGCATATCCTCGATCTCTTCCTTGGACTTATCGGGGTTACGGCCGGGGCTCAGCAGGCACATCTCGGTGACGATGACAGTGCCCTCGCCGTCGACATGGATGGAGCCGCCCTCGAGCACGAAGCCCTCGGTACGATAGGAATCGACACCCTCCAGCTCGCAGATCTTCTGAGCCATAGCGTCGTCGTTTGCCCAGGGGAAGTACAGGCCGTCATACAGGCCGCCCCAAGCGTTGAAGGTCCAGTCAACACCACGGATGTCGCCCTTGTCGTTGATGACGAAGGTAGGACCGCAGTCACGGACCCAGGAGTCATCGCTGGAAATCTCAACGACCTGAATGTCAGAAGGCACGCGAGCGCGGCAGTTGGCATACTGGGTGTTGTTGGCCAGAATGGTCACGGGAGTATGCTTAGCAATTGCCTTTGCAACATTAGTGAAGGCCTCCTGAGCGGGCTTTGCGCCGTTACGCCAGTTGTCGGGACGCTCGGGCCAGATCATGAACACGCGGGCATGGGGCTCAAACTCGCCGGGCATACGGAAGCCGTCCTGCTTAGGGGTGGTACCAATAATACGCTTTGCCATTTTGAATTCCTCCTAAAGAATTTTCTTTTTTATTGTCAGACCCCTGGCGCGGGGTCTGCGTTTACATAGGGATCAGATGTACGCTTACTTCTTGTTCTTGCCACGGACAGCTGCCATGACTTCGCCGAGTGCGATGGCAACCACAGCACCAATGGTGATCGGCAGGGTTGCGCTCAGGGTCTCAGCGTCGAAGGACAAGGGAATTGCGGTGAAGATGACGGAGATGACGATCAGGATCATGGGAACGATTGCCATGACCTTCAGCAGGCCGGAGCCGCCGGGGACACGGAAGGGACGCTCACGATCGGGATCGCACTTACGCAGCTTCAGGAACGCAGGGAAGATGGGCAGATAGCTGCACAGGAACAGAACCAGGTTCAGTGCGAAGAAGGTCCAGAACAGCTCGGAGTCGGGAGCGACAACGCTCAGGATCACACCGATGATGCAGACAACAGCAGCGACAATGCCGGTGGCCATAGCGGAGCCGATGGGCATATCGTTCTTAGCCCAGCGCTTAGCGAAGCACTTAGGCATATCGCCATTGTCAGCAGCCAGAGCAGCGGTGGAGTTAACACCCATGGACCAGGAGATCATGTTGCCGAACAGAGTAACCATGAACAGAGCTGCGACCAGAGAGATGAAAATACCCTCGGAAGTGCCGCTCATAGTGACGATAGCGTCGATCAGGCCGGACTCAGAGCTGATCTGATCCACAGGGATGCCGGCGCCAATGCCGAAGCCGCCCAGCAGGTAGATAGCAGCAATCACAAGACCGCCGATAACGATTGCCTGAGGAATCTGCTTCTTGGGGTCCTTCATGTCGTCAGCAAAGGTGCAGACAACCTCGAAACCAAGCATGTTGAAGATGATAACAGAAATAAAGGACAGGCTGTTCAGATCGAAGCTGGGCAGGAAGGAAGCGGCGTTCATGGGATTAGCGAAGCCGTTCTTGATGCCGAAGTAAATGCCCATGCCGCCGACCAGCAGAGCCAGAAACACCTTAATCACAGCGCAGATGTTCAGGATGATGATGCTGTCGCAAACGGGGAAGCAGGCAATCACAGTGACGATGCCAACGAACAGGAGCTGAATAATCAGGCTAAGCACCGGACCGGGAGTGACACCAGTGATAATGGTGATCAGGTCGGGGCACATAACAGCCAGAGATGCCATCCACAGGGGGAAGTTCAGCCAGTACCACCAGGAAACGCGAGCGCCCCAACGAGTGCCGGGATAAGCAGCGGTGACCCAGTCATACAGACCGCCGTCGCCCTGGTAAGCAGTGCCCAGCTCGGAGGAGATCAGTCCGTAAGGGAGCAGGAAAGCGATAATCATGAAGATCCACCAGAAGAACTGGCTGTTACCCAAAGCGGCAACAGGAGACGCAGCCTCAGCCACGAACACCACGCAGATAACAGACAGGATCGCATCGCTCAACTTAAATTTTTTCATGCGAGTGTACCTCTCTTCTTTTTGGTTGTTGTCAGGTTAGTCTCTCCTCTCTCAAAGGGTGCCTGATTGAAATTGTAATTTGCGGCTGCGAGAAGAACATATATTTATTATGATGTGACGCTGCATGGAGCGAAATCCAACATCATAACTATGCTTGCATCTCATGCCTTTCAATCGTCGATCCCAACCAGCTCTTTGCGAGAGCTTTATGAGCCTTGCCGTATGGCGCCACACTCGACGCAGCCCTTGATGTGACTTAAGCATAGATCATTGCTTAAAGTCCCGCAATTGACCAACTCTAAACATCGGGTCTATTTCTTTGTGACCATTGTGCGTTCACATCTAAACCCACCCCCTCAACTTGTGCAATTTGAACAATCAAAATCGAATATCGCTCTCGTTTTTCTTTCTGTTTCATCCAATCAAGAGCCTTCCATTCGCTTGTTCCAGTGTTTCTCGTGCAGCTTCGGCGGAACTTCCCCCGATTTCGCACGGTCTTCGTTCGGTTGAGACGGCTTTCTTGTTTCAGAAATTCCAATTGCCGCTCCAATTCCCGACCTTACCTTGATCTATAATTCATCCCAGAGGCGTTCCAGCCCGAAAAAACAGCCCGTTTTTCCGTTCTGTCCCGTCTATGCGCATAAAAACAGACAATGCCGAATCAAAGTTCAGCATTGTCTGCTGTTCGATTTTATAAGCCGCAGCCCGGTCTCCGCCTTCATCAGGCTTGGCTGTCCGGTTCGGCAGACTCCTCTCCCGTAGAATTCGGCAGAGCAATCTGCTTTTTCTTCAACTGCGCCACCGTCGCCTCACGCACCAGCGTGTAAATCACGGCAGTCAAGGGCACAAAGAAGATCATTCCCAGCAGACCGAAGAGCTTACCACCCACCAGTGCGGCCACAAGCGTCCACAATGGGGACAGGCCCACCGATCCACCTACCACATGGGGATAGATGAACTGGGTTTCCACAAACTGTACAACCATATAGAGAATCAGGCAAAGGATCGCCTGACGGGGGCTGGACAGCAGGGTCAGGAAGGTACCGATCACACAGGAGAGAAAGGCACCCACATAGGGAATAAACGCACACACGCTAGTAAGCATGGCAATCAGTGCCGCATACGGCAGCCCAGCCACGCTGAAGGTAATCATAATCAGGCTTCCCAGCACGATGGCCTCGATGCACTGACCGGAGAGGAACTTCCGGAAGGTCTGGTTGGACAGCTGGGCCACATGGCGCAGCCGCTTGGCCCAGCGGGCAGACAGACTTGCGTCACAAATCATGCCGCACTGTCTGCAAAGACGCTTCTTATCCAGCAGCACATAGATGGCAACAATCAGGCCGAACACGATCGAACCAAGTCGGGAGAAGGTGGAGGTGGCAACGCCAACGGCAGAGGAAATCAAACTGCCGGCGCCGCTGGTTATTTCCGTAAGAATACGGCGATAATCCAGCGTTTCCAGCCATGCAGGCACCTGATCGAGGTTGATTCCGGCCTCGGACAGCTGCTTGGACCATTCCGGCCACTGCTCCTGCAGCATACTCATCCACTCCGGCCAACGCTGCCGCAGCTGAGCTACCACGCTCATCACAGAGCTGACAAAAACGGGAACTGCAGTGGTAAGCACCACCACCAAGACCAGAAAGATGGTAATCACCGTCAGGATCAGGCTGACCCCGGACAGGCCCTTCCACTCCTTCTTGCTCACCCGGCGCAGCAAACGCTCATATCCGCCCATGGGCACGCTGAGTACAAAAGCGAAGAACAATCCCAGAAGCACCGGCATAATCAATCCCAGAACCCGCTCCACAAGGGCGGTAACCATTCCGAAATTCATCAGCGCCGCATAGAGGACCACACCGAATGCAATCAACCCCAGCCACTGTTTTGTCTGCTGTTTCATCAATCTTGTCGCTCCTTCTAACAATCAAAACAAACGCATATTCCGACGGCAGCCCATTGGCTTTGCCGGACATTCTTTTCCTTTTTATGGAATGTCGCGTTATTCTACCACAAAAAAAAGCCCGGAGCAAGGCTTTTTTCCTTGTTCCGGGAATTTTCATTTTCTCATCTCAAAAAACAGAGCATCATGGCGTAGTGGCAGGCACTTCCGGCCATCACAAAGAGGTGAAATACCTCATGAGAGCCAAAGCCGGGACAGCGCGTGTTAAACACCTTCAGCTTCAGGGCATAGATGACGCCGCCCACAGTGTAAAGGAGTCCGCCCGCCAGCAGCAGGCCAAACACCGGGCCTTTGGATGCGGCGTAAATGGCAGGCAGATCCGCTGCACAGGCCCAGCCCATAGCAATATAAATCACCGAAGAAAACCACTTGGGGCAGGTGACCCAGCAGGCCTTCAGCGCAATACCTGCCAGAGCAATTCCCCACACCGTAGCCAGCAGCCGCCATCCGGCCGCTCCTCCTACAACCAGCACGCAGAAGGGAGTGTAAGTGCCTGCAATCAGCACAAAAATCATCATGTGGTCGATTTTTCTCAGTCGACGATTAACCGTTTCGTTCACATTGAAGGCATGGTAGGTGGAGCTGGCGCCATAAAGCAAAATCATGCTGATCATAAACACGCTGAGGGCAATCATGCCCACCTGACCCACGCCCGCCGCAGAGGCGTGTACCAGCAGCACCGGCGTAGCAAAAATGGCAGCCACCAGACCGATAAAATGGGTCAGGGCGCTGGCCGGGTCTTTCGCCCGAAACCGAAACTCCGGCACATTGACTCCGATTTCATTGGGATGAATCGCTTTTCCCATGGACATATAAAGGACCGCCTTTCTATTAAACCGTCAATCGGTTATTGGATAACTCGTTATGAGAATTCTATCACCTTTAATCGAGTTTGTAAAGAGTTATTAAATATCTCTTCTTGAGATTTTCGTTGACTACTTGTCGGTTTTCGTTTATGATAATCTGGTAACCAAAGGAGGTTAGTCTTATGAGCGAAGCGACTCAGTCTCAAATTTCCAAAGAAATTCTTGGTTTTCATCTGCCCCGTTACGAGGAAATCCCCAATGTTGGGCTTTATTTGGAACAGACGGCAAAATACATCAATGAATACATTGCTCCTTTGCAGGAGACCGAGATCACCGGCAGCATGATCAGCAACTATGTGAAAAAGAAGCTGGTGGCCAATCCCATCAAGAAGCAGTACAATCGGGATCAGATTGCCTCGCTGTTGTTCATCTCCCTGATGAAGTCGGTGTTGAGTCTGGACAATCTGGGCGCATTTCTGATGCTTCAGGAGAAGGAGTTCCACGACAATCAGCGGACCTACAACTACTTCTGCAACGAACTGGAGCATATTCTCCGCCATGTGTTCGGTTCCGAGGAGCGCTTAGACGATCTCCCGTCCAGTGCACCTCAGGTGCAGCTTCTGCTCCATAACGCCAACATCACCGTGGCCCACAAAATTTACCTGAACAAGAGCTTTGCCGCTCTTCAGGAGTACGAGGATACCGACGAATCCGATTCCTGATTGCAGTATCCCCACTCCGCTCCCCTTCTATAAGTAAAAGCTTCCCCGTTCCGTTTTCCTTCGGAACGGGGATTTTTCCGCCCTTGCATGGGCTGATATAATAGAGGTATCTTGTCACATTACGGAGCGTCACTATGGATGAACAGCGGTTGCTAAAACAATACTTCGGGCATAAGTCCTTCCGCCCCGGTCAGCAGGAGATTGTGGATCACCTGCTCGCCGGTCAGGATGTGGTTGGCATTCTCCCCACCGGCGCCGGAAAATCCGTGTGCTATCAGGTGCCTGCCCTGATGATGGACGGGGTAACGCTGGTGATTTCTCCGCTGATTTCCCTGATGCGGGATCAGGTGTTGTCCCTCAAGACTGCCGGCATCCCGGCGGCCTACATCAACAGCTCCCTCTCCCCTGCCCAGCTGAACACGGTATATCAGCGTGCGCTGTCCGGTTCTTACCATATTATATATGTATCCCCCGAGCGCTTGGGCACAGACGCCTTTCTGGCTCTGACTCAGCGTCTGCCCATCGCCATGGTGGCCGTGGATGAGACCCACTGTATCTCCCAGTGGGGGCAGGACTTTCGCCCCAGCTATCTGACCATCGCTGATTTTGTCGACACCCTGCCCCGGCGGCCTGTGGTGAGCGCTTTTACCGCCACCGCCACGGACCGGGTACGGCAGGACATCATTTCCCTGCTCCGACTGAACCACCCCTTCGTGAAGGTCACCGGCTTTGACCGGGCCAACCTGTTTTTCGAGGTGCGTCATCATCGGGCGGCAGAAAAGCCGGCGGTGCTGCAATCCCTGCTCCGGGAACGGCAGGACAAAAGCGGTATTGTCTACTGCTCCACCCGGGCCGCAGTCGATCGGGTCTACGCCGACCTCACTCTTCGGAATTTCCCGGCGGTGCGCTACCATGCCGGACTAAATGAGGCGGAACGGGCCAAAAATCAGGAGGAGTTCCAGTATGACCGGGCCAGAATCATGGTTGCCACCAACGCCTTTGGCATGGGCATCGACAAATCCAATGTGGGCTTTGTCATCCACTACAATATGCCCCTCAGCTTGGAAGCCTACTATCAGGAGGCCGGTCGAGCCGGTCGAGACGGCAGCCGAGCCGACTGCATCCTGCTCTATTCCCCGGGCGATGTGAAAACCGCCACCTTTCTCATTGAAAATGGCTCAGAAAACGAGGATTTAGACCCAAAGGAACAGCTGCGGCATCGGAATCTGCTCTTCCGACGGCTGCAAGCGATGGAAAACTACTGCAAAACCTCCGGCTGCTACCGGAACCAGATTCTCTCCTACTTCGGGGAAACTCACCCGGAAAATTGCGGCAACTGCGCCAACTGTCTGCGCCGCTACGGGCAAAAAGACATCACATTGGAGGCACAGATGGTGCTTTCCTGTGTCCACCGGATGAACCGGCTGCTGGGGCAGCCCTCCACCGCCGACCTGCTGTGCGATGTGCTCTACGGCAGCCCCCGACTGGCCTCTGACCCCTCCAAGCTCCACACCCTCTCCACCTACGGCGTCATGTCCGGCTATTCCATGGCCGCCATTGCGGAAACCGTCCAGCTGCTGGTGGAGGAAGGCTATCTCACTGAGGACGCTGAGCACCTTCTCTCCCCTGCTCCCAAGGCAGACGGGGTGCTGTTTGAAGGAGAACGGGTGATGGCAGCCACTCACAATCCCTCCGAGCAGCCCCACCTCCCCCGTCCGCAGGCGCTCACCCCGGAACAGCAGTCCCGTCTGGACAAGCTGCTGGAAGTACGGAAGAAATTCTCCCGGCGAGAGGGCGTTCCCCCCTACGCCATTCTCTCCGATGCTGCTTTGGCGGAAATTGCCGTGGCCCTGCCCCAGTCCTTCTCTGACCTCACCGACATCAGCGGCGTCAGCGGTGAAAAGGCCCGCCGCTACGGTAAGGACATCCTGCGTGCTTTGCGAGAATGTGTGGAGCCGTCCCCGGACGCATAAAAAACAAAACAGCGGCAGAGTGCGCTTGCACTCTGCCGCTTTCCGTTTTGTTTACTTTTCTTCCAGCCACTCCGCACTGACCTGACCGGGGCCGGGCAGATTCATCCGACGCTTGCGGTTGGAGGAATACTCCAGCTTTGCGGTAATGCGCTCCAAGTCCCGATGCTCCAGAGCCACCCGGTAGGAGTGAATGTTCTCCTCCAGCCGACCGATGACCTTGGTGAGGGAAGCACTGTTCAGCGTAAGCAGTTCTCTCCACAGCGGCACATCCAGCGCCGCCACCCGGGTACAGTCACGGAAGGAGCCGCCCTCAAAGCCCTTGCAGCGAAACAGCTCCGCATCGTCACACACCGACAGCGCCACAATGTGCATCAGCTGGCTGGTGTAGGCAATAATATCATCGTGCCGCTCCGGGGTGGTGGTCACCACATCGGCAGCGCCGATATAATCAGCCATTCGGTGCATCAAATCCACATGGGCTTCGGTGCTGGTCTCTCTGGGGGTGAGGATAAAATGGCAGCGCTGGAACAGCTCCGGGAAGGAGTGCTCAATGCCGGAAAACTCCGTGCCTGCCATGGGGTGGCAGCCGATGAAGTCCACCGTGTCCGGCAGCACCTTCGACGCCTCCATGATAGCGGTCTTGATGCCGCACACATCGGTGACCAGACTTCCGGGCTTGAACACCTCCCGGTAGTCCTTCATGTAACGGATGACAATGCTGGGGTCGGTGCAGAGGAAGGTCACATCCGCCTCCGCCAGAGCGGTCGAGGCATCCGTGGTAGCCCGGTCACAAATGCTGTGGGACAGGGCATAGTCCACCGTTTCCTGACGCCGGGCAACGCCCAGCACCTCATAATCTTCAAAGCCGCGCAGGGCAGCCGCCAGCGAACCGCCGATGAGTCCCAGCCCCACCACAGCCACTACTTTTTTCATTCCGATTCCTTCCTTCAATCAAACAGGGAGCGATGCCGTTTGGCATCGCTCCCCTGCAAAAAATGCTTGAATTACTGATTCCAGCCCTGATTCTGACCGTCCTCGTCCCGGTTCTGGGGCTCGTTTCTTCCCCACTGGTCCTGATTGGAGGCGTCGGGGGGATTCACGAAGGGCGGCTGAGGTGCGCCGGGGTAGACAGGGGGTGCCTGAGGCATTTCCTTCAGTGCCACATAGTAGCCGGCATAGGTATACTGCATATAGGGAACCAGATACACCGAGAAGGTGGTGGTCACCAGCAGGCTCACAATGGTGGTAATCCACAGCGGAACCGTCAGAGAGCCAATCATGGACGCCACAAAACGGCCCACAAAGATAGATGCCGCCTGAGCGACCAAACTCTCCAAAAACAGCCAGCCAAAGAAGGAGAGATCAACGGAGAACAGGTCCATCTTGCGACCCTTCATCAGCTTTTTGCTGCGGCGGATGGCCTCCAGTGCGGAGATGTCCGGATCATCCAGCAGGCAGTAGTCCGCCATACGATAACGATACACGGCAATGACGCCGGGAACCACGAACAGCATACTCCACAGATAGATAAACAGCATCTTCAAAATCTGCAGCAGGATGATCTTGCCAGCCATGCCGAACCAAGAGAACAGTTCGCCGACACTGGTTTCCTCGCCACGCACCTTCTGAAGAGTATGGCTGTAATAACCAAGATTCACGACCAGAGAGTACAGCGACAGAAGCACCGCCACCAGCAGACCGATCATGGCCTGAGTACCATGGAAGCAGCTCATCAGCTCCTGGGTCATGGCATCCATCGTGCTGTCATTCACCACAGTGCCTTCCGTATTCAGAGCCATGGTCCACTCATTGGCTACCTCCACCAACTTGTCGAGAGGATTGGGCACCACCAGACCGATCAGCATGGTCAGCCAAGTAGTTGCCAGCAGGAAAACCAAAGCCACCTTCATGGGGTTGGGCGTACCCGTCCGCAGCAGCTGCTTCGATCTCGCCTTGAGTTCAATTCGGTTAATATACACGATTTGCACCTCCTTTTTGGATTGTAGTGTAGTATAGCACAACTATTTTTCCTTTGCAATGTAATTCCCCTCCGTTCCCCACCGTTTCGTTCCCGTTTCGTCCCGCTCCGGAAAGAAAACCGGCGTTTTCTTGACAGTTTGCATACAAAACAGATATAATGGAAGCTGTATTATTATGATGTAGATCGAGGTTGACTTTTATGGCCAAAAAAACGGCAAAAAAACAATACGATAACGAAGCGATCTCCTCCCTGAAGGGTGCGGACCGTGTGCGAAAGCGCCCCGGCGTCATCTTTGGCTCTGACGGTCTGGACGGCTGTCAGCACGCCGTGTTTGAAATTCTGTCCAACGCCATCGACGAGGCCCGCAGCGGTCACGGCAACAAGATCATTGTCACCCGCTACGCCGACCGCTCCATCGAGGTGGAGGACTTCGGCCGCGGCTGCCCGGTGGACTGGAACAACGCCGAACAGCGCTACAACTGGGAGCTGGTTTTCTGCGAACTGTATGCCGGCGGCAAGTACGGCACCGGCGAAGGCGACACCTACGAGTTCGCTCTGGGTCTGAACGGCCTTGGCTCCTGCGCCACCCAGTACTCCTCCGAGTACTTTGACGCCACCATTTATCGTGACGATAAGAAATACACCCTCCACTTTGAAAAGGGCGAGAATGTGGGCGGACTCCACACGCAGGACGCTCCCCGGCACAAAACCGGCTCCAAGTTCCGCTGGAAGCCCGACTTGGAGGTCTTTACCGACATCGCTATTCCCGTGGAGTTCTACACCGATGTGCTCAAGCGGCAGGCGGTAGTAAACCCCGGCATCACCTTCCTGTTCCGCAACCAGACCGGCTCCTCCTTTGAAATTACGGAGTTCCGCTATGAAAACGGCATTCAGGACTATGTGGCGGAGATTGCCGGGGACAAGAGCCTCACCACCCCGGTGTTTTTCCAGACCGAGCGCACCGGCCGTGACCGTGCCGACAAGCCGGACTACCGGGTGCGGCTGAGCATGAGCCTGTGCTTCTCCAACACCGTCAATTTGATTGAGCACTACCACAACTCCTCTTGGCTGGAGCACGGCGGCTCTCCGGAGAAGGCTATGCGCAATGCCCTGCTCTCCGCCATCGACTCCTATCTGCGCCAGCAGAACAAGTACAACAAGAACGAGTCCAAAATCACTTGGGCGGACATTCAGGACTGCCTTATTTTCGTGTCCAGCAACTTCTCCACCCAGACCAGCTACGAGAACCAGACCAAGAAGTCCATCACCAACAAATTTGTGCAGGAGGCCATGACCGACTTCCTCAAGGAACAGCTGATGGTCTACTTCATTGAAACCCCCACCGATGCGGTGAAAATCGCCGAGCAGGTGCTGATCAACAAGCGTTCCCGTGAGCACGCCGAGTCCCAGCGTGTCACCATCAAGAAGAAGCTGTCCGGCTCGCTGGACCTCTCCAACCGGGTGGCAAAGTTTGTGGACTGCCGCACCAAGGACACCAGCCGCCGGGAGCTCTACATCGTGGAGGGCGACTCGGCTATGGGCGCTTGTAAGCAGAGCCGTGACGCCGACTTCCAAGGCATCATGCCGGTGCGAGGCAAAATTCTGAACTGCCTGAAGGCAGATTACAACAAAATCTTCAAAAGTGAGATCATCACCGACCTCATTAAGGTCATGGGCTGCGGCGTGGAGCTGAAGGGAGTCAAAAAGGCCAAGGATATGGCTGCTTTTGATCTGGACAACCTGCGCTGGAACAAAATCATCATCTGTACCGACGCCGATGTGGACGGTTATCAGATCCGCACCCTGATTCTCACCATGCTCTACCGTCTGACTCCCACCCTCATCAACGAGGGCTATGTCTATATCGCTGAGTCGCCCCTCTATGAGATCACTTACAAGGACGACACTTGGTACGCCTACTCCAACAAGGAGAAGGACGACATTGTAAACGGTGTTCTTGCCGGCAAAAAGTGCTCCATCCAGCGCTCCAAAGGTCTGGGCGAGAACGAGCCGGACATGATGTGGCTCACCACCATGAACCCGGAGACCCGCCGTCTGGTCAAGGTCATGCCTACCGACGCCGAGCGCACCGCACAGACCTTTGATCTGCTGCTGGGTGACAATCTTCAGGGCAGAAAAGACCACATCGCCGAGGACGGCCACCTCTTCCTTGAGCTGGCTGACATCTCCTGATAATTCACTGAAAAGCTGAGGAATCGACATCAATGGCTAAGAAAAAGAAAACTGACGGCGCTGCCCGTCATGTGGACAGCACCCATGTAAAGGGTCTGCGGGCGGAGGTGCTGGAGCAGCCCATCGTGGACACACTGGAATGGAACTATATGCCTTACGCCATGAGCGTGATCATTTCCCGTGCCATCCCCGAAATTGACGGCTTCAAGCCCAGCCACCGCAAGCTGCTTTACACCATGTATCAGATGCACCTGCTCACCGGCAACCGCACCAAGAGCGCCAACATCGTGGGTCAGACCATGCGTCTGAACCCCCACGGCGACGCCGCTATCTACGACACCATGGTGCGTCTGTCCCGTGGCTACGGCGCACTGTTAAACCCCTATGTGGACAGCAAGGGTAACTTCGGTAAGGTGTTCTCCCGTGATATGGCATGGGCCGCCAGCCGTTACACCGAGGCAAAGCTGGACCCCATCTGCGCCGAGTTCTTCCGGGACATCGACAAGGACACCGTCGACTTTGTGGATAACTACGACGCCACCATGAAGGAGCCTTCCCTCCTGCCCACCACCTTCCCCAACATTCTGGTGGCTGCCAATCAGGGCATTGCTGTTGGCATGGCCTCCAACATCTGCGGCTTCAATCTGGGCGAGGTGTGCGACACCGCCATCGCCCGAATCAAAAATCCCAACGCCGACCTGTTCGCCACTTTGAAGGCCCCTGACTTCTCCACCGGCGGTCAGCTGCTGTTCGATCAGTCGGAAATGGAGAAGATTTACAACACCGGACGCAGCTCCTTCCGGGTGCGCTGCAAGTGGCGCTACGACAAGAAGGACAATGTCATCGAGGTCTACGAAATCCCCTACTCCACCTCCATTGAGGTCATCATGGACAAGGTGGTGGAGCTGAATAAGTCCGGAAAAATCCGCGAAATCGCCGATATGCGTGATGAAACCGATCTGAACGGTCTGAAACTGGCCATCGACCTGAAGCGTGGCGTGGACCCGGAGAAGCTGATGCAGAAGCTGTACAAGCTGACCCCCTTGCAGGACAGCTTTGCCTGCAACTTCAACATTCTGATCGCCGGTATGCCCCGTGTCATGGGCGTGGGCGAGATTTTGGACGAGTGGACCGCATGGCGCACCGACTCCGTCCGCCGCCGTGCCTACTACGATATGCAGAAGAAGTCGGAAAAGCTCCATCTGCTCAAGGGCCTCAAGCGCATCCTGCTGGACATTGACAAGGCCATCCACATCATTCGGGAAACCGAGTCTGACGCAGAAGTGGTCCCCAACCTGATGATCGGCTTCGGCATCGACCAGATTCAGGCCGACTTCGTGGCGGAAATCAAGCTGCGCAACATCAATAAAGAGTATATCCTCCGCCGCACCGCCGAGGTGGACGCCCTGCAAGCGGAAATCGACGACCTGAACGACCTGATTGCCTCCCCCAAGCGTCTGAAAAAGGTGATCGTGGACGAACTGACTGAGGTCAAGAAAAAGCACGCCGTGCCCCGCCGCACCGACATTCTCTACGATGTGGAGGAAGAAGCTGTGGATCTGGAGCCGGAGATTCCCGATGTTCCGGTCCATGTGTTCCTCTCCCGGGAGGGCTACTTCAAGAAAATCACCCAGCAGTCCCTGCGTATGGCCTCCGAGCAGAAGTACAAGGAGGGCGACGGTCCCTTCCTGTCCGCAGAGGTGTCCAACCGAGAGGAATTGCTGGTGTTTACCAACAAGCAGATGTGCTACAAGTGCAAACTCAACGACTTCGAGCCCTCCAAGGCCAGCGTGCTGGGTGACTATCTGCCCACCAAACTGGGCATGGACGAGGGAGAGACCGTGTTCTGGACCTGCATCCCCGGAGATTACTCCGCTCACCTGCTCTTCTGCTATGAAAACGGCAAGGTGGCCCGGGTTCCCCTGTCTGCCTACCAGACCCAGAGCAACCGCCGCCGCCTGACCGGCGCTTACTCCGACAAATCTCCGCTGGTGGCCTGCATCCTGCTCACGGAGGAGAAGGAAATCGTCCTCTTCTCCACCGAGGGCCGTGCAGTCATCTTCAACTCCGCAAGTCTGGCTCCCAAGGTCACCCGCTCCACGCAGGGCGTGGGCATCATGACCCTCAAGCCCAAGTGGCACGTGTCCGGTGCCAAGCTGCTGGAGGAAACCGGCATTGTCAATCAGTCCCGCTATCGTTCCCGTTCTCTGCCGGTGGCCGGCGCTCTGCTCAAGCCGGAGGACAAGGGCGAGGAGCAGATGACCCTGCTGTAACACCTCAAAAAGGAGGAATTCCCATGAAGCGAAGAGGAATTGCGCTGCTTCTGATCCTTTGCACGCTGTTTTCCCTGACGGGCTGCGGCTCTCTCTTTGACCGCACCGACTATTCCGTTACCCCGCATCAGGA
The DNA here is from genome assembly GCA_020025295.1 of Oscillospiraceae bacterium. Lineage (GTDB taxonomy): Bacteria > Bacillota > Clostridia > Oscillospirales > Oscillospiraceae > UMGS1766. The sequence goes on from JAHHSJ010000012.1 coordinate 39,055, forward strand.
GCAGTCTGCCTCTCAGGATGACAGCTCCATCCTGCACGCGGAAAACTACGCCAATCTGGTCAGCTGCGTACAGCACTTCGTCTTCATGGGGCAGTACGAGGGCAAGGTCCGGGTCTACAAGTACTCCGGCGACATTGAGGCGGACCTCCGTTCTGCCTGTCGGGAGGTGCTGACCGAGGATCCGCTGGGCGCCTATGCCCTCAGCGACATCTCCTTCACCTATGACCGCATCGTCTCCTACTATGAGTGCACCTTCCACTTCGTGTTCCGCCGCTCCAAGCAGGAAATCGCCTCCATCGTCAGCGCCTACGGCGATGCGTCCATCCGAAAGGAAATCACCAAAACCATGGCCAACTTTGACAATAAGCTGACCTTCCGCACCGCCAACTACTACGCCGACCGCACCAACCTTTATAAGCTGGCGCAGGAGGCCTACTACGCCTCTCCGGCCACTGCCATGGGCTATCCCTCCATTTCCATCTCCATCTACCCGGATTCCGGCGATGTGCGGATTGTGGATATGCAGCTGACCTATACCCACAGCCCCGAAGAAATGCGGCTTCAGGCAGATGCGGTGGCTTCTGCCGCTGCCCAGCTGATGGGGCACGAAACCGCTGCCGACGGCAGTGTGGCGGAACTGCTCTGTTCCCGGCTGGTCCAAGCGGTCACCTATGACCCCAACGGCGGCTCCAGCGTATACGACGCCCTCTGCGTTGGCTCCGCTAACAGCGAGGCCATTGCGCTGTCCTATCAGCTGCTCTGCAAGCAGGCGGACATCCCCTGTCAGGTGGTGCAGGGCACCCTCAGCGGCATCCCCCACTGCTGGAATATTGTGGAAGTGGACGGCTTGAACTGGCACGTCGACCTGACCCGTGGGGCGGTTCATCAGGAGCGACTCCGCACGGATTACAATATGCTGTCCAACGGCTACTACTGGTCCAGAGACGATTATCCCGCCTGCGTCGGCAACCCGGAGTCGAGTTCTGAGGCAGCTTGAATTTTTTCCAAAAAACAACAAACTTTTTCGAAAACAGTATTGACATTTCTGTTTTTCGTGCTATAATTAGTTTTGTTGTTGCGGGAGTAGCTCATCTGGTAGAGCGCCACCTTGCCAAGGTGGAGGTAGCGAGTTCGAGCCTCGTCTTCCGCTCCA
>JAHHSJ010000013.1 GCA_020025295.1 Oscillospiraceae bacterium
GGAGATGCATATGGACGCTGTGCGCATTGGCTCCGGATGGCTGGGGCGGATGACTATTCACGGGGATTACGGACTTCACAAAATCGGGTTCTGTGAAAGCCAGATAGAAGAGCTGCACTTTCTTCGCGAGGGAATGTCCACCGGATACGGATGCGCTTGGAAAGCAAATCGTCCCACCAAGCTTGCCATCCTTCCCATCGGCTGGTATCACGGCTTCTGCACGCAACACAACAGCTGTTGCAGTCAATTTCGATCCTGTCTTGCCAGATGCCTCTGCCTTGTAGCATCCTTTCTCCGACATCAGAGGTGCTGGGTCAAGGTCAACGGGAAGAACTGCCCGGTCTGTGGGCGCGTGGGTATGCTGCACACCGCCGTAGATGTAACCGACATTCCATGTCAAATCGGCGACCCGGTCATTCTGGAAATTAACCCCATTTTGCAAAAGGGGCTGAACACAGTCGTACAATAATCAAAGGGGCACTGATTTGCAATCAGCGCCCCTTTAGTTCTGGTACCATCTGCCCTGCTCCACATCATCTCTCAAAAATGCACGATGAATGGCATTGAGCACTCGCTTTTTATCGCCACTCCAGAGCGGTGCCAGCAAATCCCGCTTGGCTCCGTCACCGGTCAGCCGATGAATCACTATCTCCCGGGGCAGATGCTCGATACACTGTTCCAGTATTGGAATGTATTCCTCCAATTCCAGAACCGGAACCTCGCCTTTCCTCCACTCGTCGGCAAGCTCAGTGCCCTCCAGCACATGGAGCAGGTGCAGCTTGATCCCGTCCGCCCCGGAGCGCCCGATATACTCCGTGGTCTCCACCATCTGTTCCTGTGTTTCTCCGGGCAGGCCCAGAATTTGATGGACAATCACCGAAATTCCTCGCTTTTTCAGTTCCCGCACCGCACGGTCGTAGCAGGACAAGGGATAGCCTCTTCGGATGTGCTGTGCCACCTCCGGGTGAATCGTTTGCAGTCCCAATTCCACCCAAACCGGCTTGATTCGATTGCACTCCTCCAGCAAATCCAAAATCGGTTCATCCAGACAATCCGGACGAGTGGCAATAGATAAAATGACCACATCGTCCGGTTCCATCGCTGCACAAAACAACGGTTTCAAGTACTCCGGACTGGCGTAGGTGTTGGTGAAGGATTGAAAATACGCAATATACTTTGCATCTCCCTTGATCTTCCCTGCCACCCGTGCCTTCGCTTCCTTCAACTGATCCGGGATACTGCCTGCTGCCGCAAACGCCCCGGCTCCATCGCAGAAGATGCAGCCATGCCTTCCATCCCGGTCCCGATTGGGACAGCCACACCCGGAAGAGAGGGACAGTTTATAGACTTTGCAGCCGTACTGTGCTTTCAGAACTTCGTTCAACGAATTCCAATACATCCTATTCCCCCTTCTCCAGTCTTCCTTGCCTACTAGCGTACCATAGCTCGGGGACTTTCGCAACCGGACCTTCCGGAGAATGCGCACAGCTCCGGAATTTCAGAGTTGACGAAACGGAATTAGAACACTAAAATAAATGTATATGCGATTTCTGAGAGAAAGGTAATCTGACATCTCTCCTGCCCCCTGTGGCAATACAGAAATGAATACAAAAGGAGTTTTTAGTATGAAACCTGTTTCCGAACGACTGGCTGATCTCCGCGGAGCCATGAAGGCTTCCGGCTGCGACGCCTTTATCCTGCCCAGCAGCGATCCCCATTCCAGCGAATATGCCCCTGCACATTACACTGCTTGGGAGTACTTCTCCGGCTTTTCCTGTGAAAATTCCAACCTGATCGTGATGGCCGACGAGGCTGCCATGTGGGTGGACGGTCGCTTCTTCGGCGCCGCTGACTCCGCCCTGAACGGAACCGGAATTGATTCCATGCATATGGGCGTAAAGGGTGTTCCCACCGTCAAGGAGTGGCTCAAGGCACGGCTGAACGCCGGCAGTGTTCTGGGTTACTGTGCCGACACCATGCCTCTGCAGCAGAGCCGCGACTTGGATGCGCTTTGCGAAGAGGTGGGCGCCGAGCTGAAAGCGCTGCCTCTGGTGGATGAAGTCTGGACGGAGGACCGTCCTGCTTTGCCCTCTACACCCGCTTGGATTCTGGAAACCGCCTATGCCGGTCGCTCCGCAGAGGAAAAACTGAATCAGCTGCGGGATACCCTGAAGGCAAAGGACTGCACTGCCATGCTGGTCACCCAGCTGGATTGTGTGGCTTGGCTGTTGAACCTCCGTGCCTCCGACGTGGATAACACACCCTACGCACTGGCTTTCTGTTATGTAGATTTGGACCACGCAGTTCTGTTTACCGACACCAGCCGTATCCCCGCCGATGCCGCCGCTCAGCTGTCCGGCTGGGGCGTGGAACTGGCCGATTATCTGGATGTGGCAGCGTTCCTCTCCGGTGTTGCAACAGTTCAGACCGTTCTGGTGGATCCTTCCAGCTTGAACACGGAGCTGGACATTGCTCTGAGAAGCAATTCTAACTTTGCTGTTGTGGAAGCTGCTGACCCCATCTCCATGATGAAGGCGATCAAGAACGAAACGGAGCTTGCCACGACCAAGAAAGCCCATCTGGTGGACGGCGCCGCCATGGTTCGTTTCCAGATGGAACTGGAGAAGCGTCTGGCTGCCGGTGAGACCCTGCGTGAAACCGACATTGATGTGATCCTGCACAAATACCGCAGCAGTGCGGAAAAATTCATCGTAGAGAGCTTCCCTACCATCGCCGCATGGGGACCCAATGCCTCCATGATGCACTATTCCGCAAAGCCCGGCGCTGACTCTGAAATTGAGCGCAAGGGATATCTGCTGGTGGACAGCGGCGCCACTTACTACGACGGCACCACTGACATCACCCGTACCTACGCTGTGGGTCCCCTCTCCGAAGCAGACAAGCTGGCATACACCCGTGTGCTTCGCTGCCACATTGACATCGCCATGGCCGTCTGGCGTGAAGGTGCCACCGGCGGCGAGCTGGACATGATTTCCCGTCAGCCCCTGTGGCGGCATATGTTGGACTATCGCTGCGGCACCGGTCACGGCGTGTCCCATGTGGGCGCCGTCCACGAAGGCCCTCAGAGCCTGCGTCCCCACAACAGCATCGTCTTTGTGCCCGGCATGGTGGTCACCGATGAGCCCGGCATCTATGAGGAAGGCAACATCGGCATCCGCATCGAGAACGAGTTGGTTTGTGCCGAAGCCGGCGAGAGCGAGTACGGCAAGTTCCTGAAGTTCGACCTGCTCACCTATGTTCCCATTGATCTGACCGGCGTTCTGGTGGAGGAACTGACCCGGGAGGAAAAGGAATGGCTCAACGAGTATCATGCTCAGGTGCTCGCCAAGCTCCGTCCTCTCCTCAACGAGGAGGAAGTGGCATGGCTCACCAAGAAGTGCGCTGCCATTTAAGTCTTATCTGAATTTTTGTGCGGTCCGCTGTCTGCGGGCCGCACTTTTGTTACAAAGAAAAGAACAGCACCCTCAGAAGATGTCTTCTGAGGGTGCTGTTCTTTTCATCTTCGAACTTAGCGATAGGACCGCTGGAGAATACCAAGGGTATCCGCTTCCGTGTGGACAAAGGGGTCCACCTGAAACAGTCCGCCCATGGTATACCAGGCGTGATGAGCAATCATTGGAAGGTCCTCTTCCCGGATGCCATAATCGGACATTTTAGGATTGGCCACGCCGCATGCCTCTGCAAGTTCCATCAGTGCGTCGATAAACTCCTGCGGGTCCGTGGCATTCTCTCGGCCCATTGCCTTCGCCATCTGAATATATTTCTCCTGACAGCTGTCCTTATAGAAAGTGTAATACTCCTTGCAGACCATAATGAGGCCTTCTCCATGGGTGATGGCAGGCTTCACGCCGGAGCGTGCATGCTCGATCGAATGCTCCGAAGTGCAGCCGGACAGCCACTCCACAAAGCCAGCCAGCGTATTGGCAAGCGCCATTTTTTCTCTGGCTTCCTCATTGCTTCCGTCCTTCACCGCAATGGGCAGGTACTTGGCAATCAATTCAATTGCCTTCAAGGCGTACATTCCGCTTACATCGTTGCCCTTGCGGTTGATGTAGCCTTCCGTGGAATGGAACAGAGCATCAAAGCCCTGATACGCCGTCAAGCGAGGAGGCACGGTCATCATCAGGTCCGGGTCCACAATGGAAATGGTCGGGAAGGTGCTCAATCCGGTAGCATAGCCGTTTCCGATTTTCTCGCCGGTGGTTTCATTGGTAATGACAAGCCAAGGGTCTGCTTCCGTACCGGTTCCGGCCGTAGTGGTAATCGCAACCAGAGGCAGCATCGGCTTCACAAGCGGTTTTCCTCCGCCGGAGCCGCCCTCCACATAGTCCCAATAATTACCGGGATTGGTACAGGCAATGGCGGTGGCCTTACTGGAATCAATCGTACTTCCGCCGCCAAGAGCAATAATAAAATCACAGCCCTCGGCACGAACCACATCCACTGCTTCCATCACATGTTCCAAATGAGGATTCGGAAGAATCTTTTCAAACATCACATAGGACACACTGACCTGATCCAAAATCCCGGTCAGACGGTCCAAATAGCCGGTTCTCCGCATAGAGCCGCCGGCACTGGTGACAATCAACGCCTTTTTGCCGGGCAACTCAACTTCTGCCAGACGGTTCAGCGAGCCCTTTCCAAAATAAAGCTGGGTTGGAAAAAGAAAACTCAGATTCTGCATATTCATCTCTGCCTTTCATTTATCCTTGGACAAATTGTATGCAACGAAATCGGGATACGCTCCACTTTTCAATACAACTATCACAAAAGTATCCTACTTTTCTTTTGCAAATTTGTCAATAGGAAACAAAAGTTTACGAAATGAACTTTTCCAACTTCCAGCGAATCAGCGAACACACTCCGGAAGGCAGCGCAGGACGGCTGCCGCAATCAGTCCGGTGACAAAGCCGCAGACCAAGCCGGACAGCATCAAAATTGGCAGATACAACACAATACCAGAGGTCTGTGTCACTGCCACAACTGCAATCCACTGGCCCACATTATGGAACACAGCGCCAAGAACACTGACTCCTATCAAACTCAGCTGTTTCCAGTGAAAGGCGGAAATCATGACCAACAGGCTCAAGATACCGCCGCTGAGACTATAAATCAGAACCGACGGCGTGGCAAAGAGAAATCCGCTCATAAGCACACGAAGCAGCATAACCAAAACCGCTTCTTTGGTTCCAAAGCGATCCAGTGCAACCAGAACCACCACATTGGCAAGCCCCAGCTTTACTCCGGGCAGGATGCTTTCCATTGGAATCAGGCGCTCCACCCAGCCCAAAGCAATGGCTGCAGCAATCAGCATACTCACCCGGGTCATTTTCTGTACGGAGAAACCTTTCATGACAAAATCACATCCAAACTCTGCGGTTCGTCACCGATAATCTCACAGATGACCTGATGAGGCAGGCAAATAATCTGTTCCCCGGTCTGGCCGATGGCTCGGGAGCGCACACAAAGCGCATCCTGGCAATCCGCATCGGTCATTTTGGCCGCGCCATCAGAAATGGTCAGCGTGTTTTTCCCGCCAACGCCCTCAATCTCAAGGACAGCATCTTCCGAAAGGGGAAGAACATCCACCACTTCCCCGGCCACGGTAACTTGGACAAAAGTTCCCTTCGCTCGGGGATAAAAAAGCGCAGCAAGCAGAACTGCCACAGAAGCAAGTCCAATGACAGCCATAACCACCAAATCCATTTTTGTCAGATGATAGCGTTTCTCACTCAATTCGGCCACCCCTCGGTTGTGGTCATCGTTCCGTCCAAACTGACATAACAAGCGGAGGCACCCTCAAACTGAGCCAAAAGTGCCTTGCCTTCCTCCTCCGGGAGGATAAACAGCGCCGTGGTCAGCAAATCGGCTTCCGCCGAGCGTCCGCTGATAACGGACACCTGTGCCCACTGCTCTGCCGGCATACCGGTGGACAGGTCAATGATATGGTGATATTCCTTCCCTTCAAAAACCATCTTCCGCTCATAGCCGCCGCTGGTCACCACAGAACGGTCACTGGCTGGAACTTCGGTCAGCACAGCTTCTTTCAGGGGATGACGCAAGCCAATCCGCCACGGAGACCCATCCGCACGACATCCCATCGTCAGCACATTGCCGCCCAGATTCAGCATCACATCCGAATATCCTGACTCTTTCAGCTTGTTCATGACCAAATCCGCTGTAAATCCTTTGGCAAGCGCACCCACATCCAGCCGCATCTCCGGGTCCGTCAAATAGGCTGTTCCGGCGGCTTCATCCAGCACCAGATATTCCATCCCCCGGTGCCGCAGAGCATTTTGGATTGCTTCCTGAGAAGGAATTTTTGCCTCCTCCGGATGGATGGTCGCCTCTTCCCTGGCTTGCTGCCAGAGAGAACAAACCGCACCTGCGGAAGCGTCAATCACACCATGGGTCACCTCGGCTGCTTCCTTTGCCCATTGCAGCAGAGCCATCACATCTGAATCGACTTCCACCGGATTCTGTCCTGCGTGCGCATTGATTGCAGCAAGTCCTTTCCCTTCGCCGTCGCCTTCATACACATCAAACAATGCATCCAGACGACTCAGCTCTGAGAACACCAGTTCAGACAGCGTTTCAAATTCTTCCTCCGTCTGGGTGTAGGCAATCACGGTGGTGGGGGTATCAAACAGATCCAAACGGGTTGCCTCATGCCGTTCGGCCGTGGGAGAACATCCCACGGCCGAACCCATTACAAAGAGCAGAATAAGGCAGAAATTCCATGTTCTGTGCCGCAAGCTCTTTGTCATACACATTTAATTACTTTCACCGGGCACTTTTCCACGCAGGTGCCGCAGCCGGTACAAAGATCATAGTCAATGTGGGCAATATTGTCCTTGACCGTGATGGCCTGCACCGGGCAGGAGCGCTCACACACACCGCAGCCGATACAGCCGGCACTGCAAACCGTGCGGACCGCCTTGCCCTTTTCACGGGCAGAGCACTGCACCGCATAGGGAGCCTCATAAGGAATCAGCTCGATCAGCTCATGGGGGCAGGCCTGAACACACTTACCGCAGGCCGTACACAGGTCCTTATCCACCTTTGCGCAGCCGTTGACCACGCTGATGGCGCCGAATTCGCACACCTGAACGCAGGAGCCAAATCCAAGACAGCCATAGGCGCAGGCCTTAGAGCCACGACCGGGAGTCTGTGCCACCTGATGGCACTGGGTTGCACCGAAGTAGTGATACAGCTGCTTTGCCTGATCGCAGGTGCCGGAGCACTTGACAAAGGCAGCCTTACGGACAAAGTTTGCTTCCTTGCCCATGATCTTGCCAATCACGGTTGCCGCAGCAGCACCACCCACCGGGCAGCCGGTGACAGGAGCCTCGCCCTTGGCAATTGCCTCTGCCAGACCGTCACAGCCGGCATAGCCGCAGCCGCCGCAATTGTTGCCGGGAAGAGCCTCACGGATTTCGGTCACCTTGGGATCTGTCTTAACGGCAAAAATCTTGCCGACGACACCCAGAAGAATACCGATGAAACAGCCCAGGCCACCGACGATGGCCATAGCAATCAAAATTTCTTTCATGGTCGTCCTCCTTACACCAAGCCCTTGAAGCCAAAGAACGCAATCGCCATCAGGCCGGCAGACAGCAGAACAACCGGCATTCCCTTAAAGGAATGGGGCACATCGTTGTACTCGATCCGCTCACGGATGCCGGCAAGGATAGTAATTGCAAGAGCAAAGCCCAAAGAGGTACCAAGCGCTGCCATCATAGCCTCGCCAAAACCCAGACCCTTCTGCACATTGTTCAGGGCGACGCCCAGAACGGCACAGTTGGTGGTAATCAGGGGCAGGTAGACGCCCAGAGACGTATACAGGCCGTGAGACAGCTTTCTCAGGGCCATTTCCACTGCCTGAACCAGAGCAGCGATGACCAGAATGAACACGATCGTTCTCAGGTACACCAGATTCAGCGGAATCAGCACCCACAGATCCAGTGCATAGGTCAGCGCAGAGGACAGCATGATGACAAACACAACGGCGCCGCCCATGCCCAATGCGGTATCCACCTTACGGGACACGCCCAAGAAGGGGCACAGACCCAAGAACTGGCTCAGCACCACATTATTGATGAGGGCGGTGGAAATCAAAGTCAACAACAGAGTTTTCATTCGTTCGTCCTCCCTTCTGCCGCCTTCTGCTTCTCAGCGGCAGCCTTCTTTTCCTGTGCAGCCTTGATGAGAGCCGCCTTTCTGGCTGCTTCCTCCGCTTCCGCAGCATCCATGATGCGGGTGCGGTTTTCCTCACAGGTAGCACCCACGCAGCGGTCGCAGCGGCCGTTGCAGGCAAGAGAAGCCTTCTTTGCGGAACCATTGGTTGCAGAAGGAGCTTTGAACTTGTTCTGGAGTGCGGTTAACGCAGCCAGCACGAAGAAGGCGCCGGGAGTCAGGATAAAGATGGCGCAGGGCTCATATGCCTCGGGCATCAGAGTGAAGCCGAACACCGTGCCGTTGCCGATCAGCTCACGAATGCTGCCGATGATCGTCAGAGCAAGGGTGAAGCCAAGACCCATGCCGATGCCGTCAAACAGAGAAGGCAGCGGAGGATTCTTGGAAGCATAGGTCTCTGCACGGCCCAGAATGATGCAGTTAACAACAATCAAGGGGATGTACAGACCCAATGCGGCATACAGATCACGGACGTAGGCCTGCATCAGCAGGTCCACCATGGTAACAAAGGACGCAACCACAACAATATAAGAGGGCATACGCACCTTGTCGGGAATAATATTACGAAGCAGCGAAATCATCAGGTTGGAACAAGCCAAAACCACCGTGGTGCTCAGGCCCATGCCGAGACCGTTCATAGCGGCCGTGGTCACTGCCATGGTGGGACACATACCCAGCATCAGAACCAGAGTGGGATTCTCCTTGATGATACCGTTGTAAAGCCGTTCAAGTGCCTTTTTCACGGAGTAACCCCCTCTCTCATCTGTGCGGAGCAATTCAAAGCCGCATTGACCGCTTCGGTCACAGCATTGGTGGAAATGGTAGCGCCACTGATGGCGTCAATTTCCTCCGGAGCCTTCTTGCCTTCCTTGGTAAAGACCACCTCAGGCACATTCATGCCGGTGAACTGGTCCAAGAACTCAGACTTGGTGATATTCGCACCAAGTCCGGCCGTTTCGCTCATGGTGAGCACGGCAACGGCCATGATTTCACCCTCGCTGGTGATGCCGACCGTCAGTGCGACATCACCGCCGTAACCGTTGGGAGAGGTGGTCAGGAACACATGACCCAGCTCATTGCCGGAAGCGTCCAGTGCGGTCATGGCTTCCGAAACCATACCGGCATCCTCAGGCAGTTCCGCCAGTTCAAAGTCGTCTGCTTCCGCAAAGACTTCCCGGTAGGACTGGAGCTTTTCTTCCGCTTCCGCCTCAGCAATGGGAGTTTCAGTCACATGGTAAACACCAGCCAAGCAGAATCCAACCACAATGGTAATCAGAAACAGGATGGTGGTATCTTTCAGCATCTGCTTATTCATTTCGCAGCCCTCACTTTCTGCTTGCCAAAGGGCTTAGGCACCGTGAAACGCTCGATCAGCGGCACCAGAGTGTTGCCGATGATGATTGCGTAGGACACGCCCTCCGCAGAGGGGCCCAGGATGCGGAACAGAGCCGTCAGCAGGCCCAGCAGAACGCCGTAGATATAGCGTCCGGTCGGGGTGATCGGAGCCGTCACATAATCGGTCGCCATGAAGAAGGCACCGGCGACCAGACCGCCGCTGAACAGGTGTGCTGCAAAGAAGGACAGGCTCATCTCCACAGGAGCACCCAGCAGGCCGAAGAGGAAAATCCACGCCATGGTGCTTGCCAGATAGGTCAGGGAGATACGCAGGTCGATGGTGCGGCGAATCACCAGATAAGCAGCGCCAATCAGGATGGCGAGGATGGACACCTCACCGATGCAGCCGCTATGCAGGCCGAGGAACAGGGCCTTCAGGTCCACTGCACCACCGTTTTTCAGCACAGCCAGAGGCGTGGCAGAGCTCATGCCGTCCACTGCCGGGAACGCAGTCATACGGGCAGAGAAGGACAGCAGCAGGAAGCATCTTGCTGCCAGAGCGGGGTTCATGAAGTTCTGACCCAGACCGCCGAAGAGCTGCTTCACCACCAGAATAGCGAACACGCCGCCAATCAGGGGAATCCAGAACGGCACGGTGGAGGGCAGGTTCATAGCAAGGATCAAACCGGTCACCATGGCACTGCCATCCGTGACCGTAATGGGCAGACCCATCAGCTTCTGATAGATCCACTCCGTCAAAACACAGGCTGCCACACTGACCAGAATGACCATCAGTGCAGGCAGGCCGAACATATACACGCCAAATGCCAGCGGCGGAATCAGAGCAATGCAGACATCCCGCATGACGCTCTGGGTCGTCTCACCGGAACGGATATGGGGAGAGACGGAAACATGGAGCATTTTCTTTTCCATGGTTAGCCCTCCTTCCTTTCGTTTTTGGGGATATGCCGCTTTTCACGCACGGCCTGACGACCATCCATCATGCACTGGGTCAGAGGACGGTTTGCAGGACAGACATAGGCGCAAGAGCCGCACAGGATGCACTCCATGCCATGAAGCTCTGCAAAGCGGGCATAATCCATATGAGTCGCGGCGATTGCCAGCTGCTGGGGCAGAAGTCCCTCGGGGCAGGCGGCGACACATTTTCCGCAGCGAATACAGGGAGAAGGAGCGTGCTTTGCCACCGGATCTTCGGTAAAGGCCAGAAGACCGGAGCTGGTACGCATCACAGGAACATCCAAATCAAAGACGGCAGTACCCATCATGGGGCCGCCGCTGATGTACTTTTTGGTTTCCTCCTTGGCACCACCGCAGGCGGCGATGACGTCCTTGAACTGGGTGCCGATGGGGACAAGCAGATTATCCGGCTTCTCAATGCCATCACCGCTGACCGTCATCACACGCTCAATGAGAGGCTTGCCGTAGACCACGGCATCCTCAACCGCAGCCGTGGACGCCACATTGGACACAACACAGCCCACGTGCGCCGGCAGTCGGCTGCTGTCCACATCACGACCGGTGACCGCATGGATCAGCATACGCTCGCCGCCCTGAGGGTACTTGGTCACCAGAGGCTGTACCCGCATACGAGACTTGCCCTCGACGGCCTTCGTGATCGCTTCGATGGCCTCAGTCTTATTGTTCTCAATGGCAATCACGCCTTCTGCCTCTGGGAAGAGCATCAGAAGGATCTCCAGACCTCGGACAATATGCTCTGGCTTCTCCCGCATCAGACGGTCATCCGCCGTCAGATAAGGCTCGCACTCGGCACCGTTCAGGATTACATGGTCAATCTTGGTTCCCTCCGGAGGGGCCAGCTTGACATGCATGGGGAAACCTGCGCCGCCCATACCGGCAATGCCGGCGTTCTGGATCGCTGCACGGATTTCCTCCGGAGTCATTGCACTGGGGTCACGGGGCTGATCCCAAGAGTCGGCCATGGTATACTGCTGATCGTTTTCCACCACGACACACATGGTATTCAGACCATTGTGGCCGGGGCGATACTCAACGGCCTTTACTGTTCCGGACACACCGGAGTACACAGGCAGGGAGAAAAATCCCTTGGCCTGCGCCAGCATCTGGCCTGCCTTCACCTGATCTCCCTTGGCGACTACCGGCTCTGCCGGTGCACCCATTCCGCCGGCAAGCGGATAGATGGCAAAATCTCCACAAGGAATCTTCCGGATCGGACAGGACGCCGTGAGTGCCTTGTTGGTTGGGGGATGGATACCCCGATGGAATGTTGCTTTTCTCATCTTGCACCTCACACACTCTAGTCTCCTGTTCGCAGTTGATTCTGCGAAGTCAACGAACGATTGACCTTTTAATTTTATCACACACCTCTGCTGATAACAAGCAATTCTCCCTTTTGTTTTCGGCTCTCCCCTATTTTCTGCAGATAGACTCAAGACTGAAAAACAAAAACGCACGCAGGGAACGCATTCCCCCTGCGTGCGTACAATCAATGAATATCACGGGCCGAAGCGGCCCTTGTGCCGGAATCGTCTGTCTGAACTCCATCTTCATAATCCAAATGAAACCACCTTTTGATTTCACTGTACCAGGCTGTCTGCCAACTCGCAGATTTTACCGGCAGACTGATTCTCTACATAGGTCTGCTGGTTGTGAACCATCTGCTCCTTCACCTCCGGCTTCTCCAGCAGCTGCAGCATCTGTTTCACTCCACTTCGTGTTGCCGTCACAGTACAGCACATCCCGTGCCGCTCATAAAAGTCCACATTATGGCTCTCACAGCCCGGAATGGAGGGCAGCAAACAGAGCAGTGTTCCATTGACGGCTGCCTCAGTAGTGGAAAGCCCGCCCGCCTTGCTAAGGTACAGGTCACAGGCACGGAGATACAGGGGCATTTGATTCGTCTGCCCCACGACACGGATGCGATCCCCGAAGCGGGTCTTCATCTGCCGGTAGATCGTCTCATTATTGCCACAGATTATAGTCAAATCCACGGTAGAATCCTGTTTCAGCCTGCTGCAAAGCAAATGAATGGCTTTTTGCAGCTTGCCGGCACCCATACTTCCACCGGCGATCAATATCTGCTTGTGTTCGGTGTTCATGCCAAGTGCTCGCTTTGCGTCTGTCTGGCTCATCTGGGTAGAGAAGGAACGGCTCACAGGAATGCCAAGCGGATAAATTTTCTCTGCCGGAATTCCACGGCCGACAAACTCCGACTTCAGCTCCCCGGTTGGAATGACATAGGCATCGCAGACGCACTCTTCCATAAAAGGGATACAGGTATAGTCTGTTGCCACCAAAACAGTTTTGGGTAACTGAACCCCTTGTTCCCGAAGGGATGTTAAAATCTGTGCCGGGAAAATATGGGTCATCAGGATGACATCCACCGGATGCTTGCGCAGGTACTCCGCCATCCGCTCCGCCATATGGGTATTCAGATGGTACACCGGAGAGCGGACCGGGAGATTCCGGTAGAGATTGCCCATGCCATAAACCACACCGAACAGTTTCGGGGCTCGCTTGACCAGTCCCACATACGCCTGATCCACCTTTTGGGCCAATTCTGCACTGTGGAGATCATAGGGGTTAAACATGGTGACATGATTCCCTCTGCGCTCCATTTCTTCCTTCAGCGCAGCAGCTGCGGCGTTATGGCCTCCGCCGGTACCGCAGGACAGTATCAATGCTTCCACAGAAATCCCACCTTCAAAGACTCTCTCTCTTCCTTGCTCTGGTGCAGTTTCGTGCAAACTACACCGCAAATCAGCAGGAAGCCGAGGGTAATTCCCCACTCTGCCTCAATCAGTGCAACACCGATCAGCGCCGTCAAAAACGCCACAATCGTCCGATAGAAATGAGGCTGAATCCGAACAACGAGGGAAAAAAACAAAAAACTGGCCGCCAAAATCAGCAGTGGACGATAGTCCATCGTCAGGCCCAGCAAGCAGCCAAAGCTGGTCGCAATCCCCTTTCCACCTCGGAAGCGGAAAAAAATCGGGAAGGCATGACCAAGCACCGGTGCAGCCATCACAAATGCCAAAGAAAACGGATGGATGATTCCCGGAACCAAATTCAAAAACAGATACACCGGCAGGCAGCCCTTGAGCACATCACCGGTCAATGTAAGAACTCCGCACAGCGTTCCGCCATACAAAAACGCATTCGTCGCCCCGGGATTTCCATCCTTACTGTCCTCCAGACCTTCTTCCTTCTGAAACAGCGGCATCAGAATGCGAGCAAACATCAGACTGCCTGACAAATACCCGAACAGTACAAAAAGAATTGTATATGCCATTTTGTCCTCCTGTTTGACTCTCTTCCGTAGGCTTTTCTTGATTCAAACAGGGGAAACCAACCGACACAACTCGTAATCGACCCCTGCAATCAACCTATTCAGCATACTGCGAGCCTCATCTTCCTTATTTGTATTATCTTAACACAAAGCGACTCAACCTTCCACCAAAAAATTCATCGTTTCGCTTCCCCCCTTTTTTCTCTTTTTTCCAAAGATCGTAGTAGTTTTAGTCGTTCAAATGTTATATAATGGGGAAAACAGAGTTTTACAAGGTGAGGTACGGAACGATGAATCAAGATTTGAATACTCGAGGGATGTCCTTGCTAAAAAAAGGTAAGCACGGAATCGTCACCGCAATTTTCAGCCGTGCAGGGCTTGTGGTTCTTTTGCTGGCATTGCAGGTTTTGCTTCTGTTCGGCATTTTCCGCTGGTTTGAAGATTTCATCCCCCATATTTACGGCGTTTCGATTGTTATCAATCTACTGATTGTGCTATATTTGCTCAACTCCCATTTTGACCCAACCGCTAAAATCACATGGCTGATGATCATTCTGGTTTTCCCAGCTTTTGGTGCGCTGCTCTTCCTCTACACACAGCAGGACATCGGCCACCGGGCATTGAAAGCCCGTGCGCTGCAGCTCATCAGTGAAACCAAAGCTCTGATTCCTCAGGATCAGGACACATTAAAGGAACTCTCCGCAGTTTCTCCCGGTGCGGCTGCTTTGTCCCGTTATGTCTCCCGCAGTGGCTGCTACCCCATTTATCGGAACACCGAAGTGACCTACTTCCCTCTTGGTGAGGTAAAATTCAAGGCCCTGCTGGAAGAATTGGAACAGGCAAAGAAGTTCATCTTCCTTGAATACTTCATCATCAACGAGGGAATTATGTGGGGTCAGGTGCTGGAGATTCTGGCACGCAAGGTCAAGGAAGGCGTCGATGTACGAGTCATGTATGATGGCACCTGCGAATTTTCCGCACTGCCTCACAACTATCCCAAGCGTCTGAAGGATCTGGGCATCCAGTGCAAAGCCTTTGCTCCCATTTCCCCCTTTGTTTCCACGCACTATAATTACAGAGATCACCGCAAAATTCTGGTCATTGACGGAAAAGTCGGATTCACCGGCGGCGTGAATCTGGCGGATGAATACATCAACCAGCACGAACGCTTTGGTCACTGGAAGGACACCGCTGTTATGCTCAAGGGTGAGGCTGTCCGCAGCTTTACGCTGATGTTCCTCCAAACTTGGTATATGGAGGAAAAAGAACCGGCTTTTGAACCTTATATTCAGATTCCGGAGGATTTGGATGTAAAAGCGGACGGTTTTGTAATGCCTTACGGCGACTGCCCTCTGGATAGCTACAAGGTAGGCGAACAGGTTTACATCGATCTTCTGAACCGTGCTGAACGGTATGTTCACATCATGACTCCTTACCTTATCCTTGACGGGGAGATGGAAAACGCAATCAAGTTTGCCGCAGAGCGAGGTGTGGATGTCCGCATTATTCTCCCCGGCATCCCCGACAAGAAAATCCCCTTTGCTCTGGCTTTGACCCATTATTCTTCCCTGCTGGAGTCCGGCGTCAAGCTCTATGAATACAAACCGGGATTTGTCCACGCCAAAAGCTTTGTTGTTGATGACCGTGAGGCCGTGGTTGGTACCATCAACCTGGATTATCGCAGCCTGTACCATCATTTCGAATGTGCCGCCTATATGTATGGTGTGGCCTGCATCGCCGATGTGGAACAGGATTTTCTGGAAACGCAGGAAAAATGCAGAGTGATTACCTCTCAGTCCATGAAGCACGAATCTCTCTTCCGCCGCATTGCCGGCTACATTATGAAGGTATTCGCTCCCCTGCTGTAATCATCCATAGCAAAAAAGAACTCTTCTCTTAATCAAAATTAAGAGAAGAGTTCTTTTCTCATTTAGAGATTTTTTTGAACCAGCTGCGTCAAGCCGGTTCCTGACCAATCAAATCAAACAATGATCAAACTGGCCAGCACAATAAGAGGAAGAGAGATAAACGTGCGCTCAAGGAAAATAACAAGCAGACGTTTCAGATCCACGCCCAGATCCGTCTGAATGACGACTGCACCAACTTCAGTGATATAGATGATCTGGATCAAAGACAACGTCGCAATGATGAAACGGGTGCGGACCGATTCCACGCCAGCCATCAGCAAAGCAGGAATAAACATGTCCACAAAACCTACAAGTGTGGCAGGAGCTGCTGCATAAGCACATTCCACTCCCATCACATCAAGGAGCCAACCCACCGGATACGACAACCATTGGAATACCGGTGTGTAGGCAACAACGATCATACCTAACACACCCCATGCAATTACGGTGGGGATTAAGTTAAACAAAACTGTTGTAAGGACACTTGTACCAGAGGTCAATACACTACGAGAATTAAACTGTTCGGCTGCGGTACAACTTTTCAGCAGTGCACGACGCATTATACCCTTTTCTTGTTCAGCCTCAGTATTGACCTCCAACTTTGTATAATATTCATCCGAGAGGTGTTTCAACGGATAAATCCGCGGAAGAATCACCGCCAGAAGGACTCCGAGCAAAAACAGAAGCCCATACATTGCCGGAAAATACTGTGAAACTCCAGCCGTTTCTGCAATCACCATACAGAACGGAATCGAAACCAGAGAGAAATTACACATCACAATAGCAGCTTCACGCTTTGTGTAGTATCCCTTATGATACTTTTGAGCAGACAGGATCACCGCTGCATTCGCCGCTCCCATCCAAGAAGCGATCAAATCCAGCGAAGCATCTGACGGCACCTTGAACATAGGGCGAACAAAGGGACGTGTGAGCTCACCCACAAACTCCATCAATCCAGCCTCCGTCAGGAACGGCAGAAGATAACTCAAGGAAATTGCAAGTGCAATCAGCGTTTTACTCAGATCGACCATCGTCCCGCCCACATTCGGATCAACAATGAAGGCCGGTCCTACGCCTGTGTAACAAAGTACGACGAAAACCGATGCCAGAATCTTTGTAACCATATAGACTGGAGCCGCTTTGAAAATCGAGCGATACCACTTCGGCAGCGAATAACCCATTTTTGTCAAAATCGTATCTGCCAGCGAACCCAAGGTGGACACAATGACAAAAATCAAAACTAACTTGTCAATGACGGAAGACAGAATCTCTTTTACTACAGAGGTAATAACTCCGACCACTGTGTTCATGCTGCCTTGATAATATACGGGAACAATAAACGCAACCAAGCCAATCAAGGATGCAATCAAAAATTTAAACAGCAGTTTAGGAGGAATACGCGTTTTTCCATCCGATTTTTGCTTCAATGATACACACCCCCATCAATATTACTGTACCGTGGCCATTTTACACTTCGTTAACCAGCTTAAATACCTTCTCCTTGTGTCCGGTCAGGAAGTTAACGATATTCTCGCAAGAAATGCGCTGCATATCGATGAAGGACTGTTCGGAATAGAACGCCGCATGGGGCGTGATAATCACATTATCACGGTTTGCCAGAATGTGACCCTTCAGCTCAGGCGTTTCATCAAAGAGGACGTCCAAGCCAGCAGCACGAACCAGTCCACGATCCAGAGCGTCAGCAAGGTCTGCTTCATTGACGCTCAGGCCACGGCCAAGGTTCAGGAAGATGGGCTTGCGTTCCATTTTAGCAAACTCAGCAGCGGTAAAATAGGACTGGTTGGACTTTCCCAGATTCATATGGTTGGAAATCACATCGGCACGGCGGAAAATTTCATCCTTATCCACCAATTCCACATCCAGTGCTCTGGCAACTTCCATATCCACATAGGGATCATGGGCAATCACCTTCATACCAAGGCCCTGAGCCAGTTTCGCTACACGCTTACCAATCTTGCCAAAGCCAAAAATACCTAGAACCTGATCGCCAATTCGACGAGGCACCTGTGGCGTGTCATACTTCCACTGATAATTATGCTCCATATCGTAAGTATATGCCTTCAGGTTCTTGTTCAACGCCAGCATCAAAGCAATTGCATGCTCGGCCACATCCAGCGTGCAATACTCACCGACCGGACAAACACCCACACTATGGCGAGTGGCTTCTTCCAGATCCACATTGTCGTAGCCAGTGGCATTCATTGAAACAACGCGCAGCTCCTTAGCCACATCCAAGGCTTCTTTATCAATTCGGGTGAACGCCGTCAAAAGCGCCGAGGCATCCTTCAACTGTTCCAAAAACTCATCGCGTTTTTCGTCCGTATACTCATATACAACGATTTCTGCATCCGGAAGTCCTGCCTTCAGGACCTCAGTCTCATAGTCATGGGCAGGCATCATGGAGTCTTTATAGTCACTGATCAAAATTTTCATGTGGTATCCATCCTTTATTTGCAAAATCACATACCGCGGCTGCCCAAATATGGACAGCCGCGGGCAGTAGTTTGAGCTATTCTGTTTTGGAGTTTTCTACAACTCAGGCCTTTCTCTTCACGGGGAAGGTGGAACAGTGAGGACCACCGCCGGCCTTCAGCAACTGACGCAGATCAACCTCAATGATATCCAGACCGAGTGCTCTCATCTTGTCATTGACGCTCTTGTTGTTCTTGATTGCAAGGACCTTTCCATCGCCCAGTGCCTGAACATTGCAGCCATGCTTATACATCAGCTCGCTCTCAACCGGGATGATTTCAAAGTTACGACGCTTCAACATCTGGATGAACTCGTAGGGCAGCTCATCCAGACAAGCAATGCAGGTTTTTTCTGCGACAATGTTAAACACCATGTCAAGATGCAGGTTATACGGAGGGCAAGGAACACCGACCACAGTGTAGCCGAACTTTGCCAGCTGCTCACGCAGATTATCAACGCCGGCGCGATCCGTACGATCCACCATGCCGAACGCAATGGTATGCTCGTCGATCATGAAGATGTCGCCGCCTTCAAAGCATCCGGCGTTGCAGCGAGCAATCACAGGAACACCCAGTTCCTTCAGTTTTGCTTCGTATGCTGCGGTTTCAACACGGCGGACGGGATGACGGAACTTACCGATAATTGCGCCTTCCTTGACGCAGCCACCGAAGTCACGGGCGAAGGTCTGAACCTGCATGGAAGGATCGGGGTCCATCTTTACGACTTCAACACCGTTCTCTTCATAAGCGGCGATCATTTCGTCCCATTCCTTGACCATCTGATCATTCTGCTCCGTCTCGCCCTTTTCCATCCATGCCTTGGTAATCTCATTGATACCATTGAACACATAGTACTTAGGGGAGCACACAATAACCTTTTCCAGTACATTCGTACCGTTGGGCACAAAGATCTCAGACATAACAGCAACCTCCTATAATCAATAAAATTGTCTTATTTTACCATATACACGCTGCTGAAGATACAGCAGCGTGTATATTTAATTGTTCGAATATCAAATCAGAACACATACAACCAGGGTGACAATGCAGAGTGCGAACATCTCAACCATGAATCGCAGGCTGGACTTGACCCACTGACCATAACCGATATGAGCGGCCTGAGTGCAGGTCATAACAACGATAGAGGTGGGCATAATCATCTTCGCCATACCCAGAGCCATGTTGTAGATGATGATCATGATGGACTGATCCACACCGGCGAACAGGGACAGAGGCGCCATAATGGACATGGTAGCAGCTGCCAGACCGGTAGAACTGGGAATGAAGGAAGCCATCACGAAGTAGAACAGCAGGCAGATGATAACAAAGGCCACCGGATGCAGCGTGCTCAGGGTGGTTTCGCCCAGATGCAGGATGGTGGAGGTAATCATACCGCCATTCATGATGACCTGAATGCCGCGGGCCAGAGGCACGATGAATGCAGTGGAAACCAAGCTGGCAGCGCCGCGGATCAGAATGTTGATGGTCTTCTCGATGGGATACTTCATCACAAAGCCGGAAATAATCGTAGCAACGATCAGCAGGCCGTTGATTTCATTGAAGTACCAAGAACCCAGCGGAATCAAGCTCTTACCAACGATAGCACCCAACACAGGAGCATTGGTAATCCAATCGTTCAGCGTCTCGAAGAAGGTCCAGTTCTCATTCAGAGAAGTCCAAGGCACCAGAGAAAGGATCATAATAACGAAGGTAGCGATGAAGATGCCAAGGACAATGCGCTGCTGCTTGGACATGGTGTTGTCCTCACCCTCAGCAACAGGGAACAGTTTGCGATCCTCTTCCATGCGCTCATACTGGCAGGACTTGGTGGGGTCCTTCTTAACCTTGTCTGCATAGCGGCAGATGAAGAAGGAAATGAAGGACATAAACACAACAAAGATGACTGCACGAGCAACCATGCCCTCACCAGGGCTGATACCGGCAATACCGGAAGCAATACCGGTGGAGAAGGGGTTCACAATGGATGCCAGACATCCACCCTGAGAACCGAACACAACGATCATAACTGCCACAACCGTGTCAAGGCCAAGCGCCAAAACAATCGGCAGGAACATCATCAGATATACAAACCCTTCTTCATAGCAGCCCTGAATCGTACCAAAGGCGCCCATAACGAACACCAGAATGGTAATCAGCGCATGATAGTTCTTCTGGTTTTTAACCGCAATCTGCTTCAGGAACAGCTTAATGCAGCCCACCTCATCCATCATCTCGAGCAGCGCACCAAAGCACATAACATTCAGAGAAATGGAAATAGCACCGGAAATGGACTCATTACCGACCATACCAATGATGGGGGCCATGATAATGTCCCAAATGCCCTGAGGGTTGGAACTAACCTGTGTGTAGGTTCCCGCAATCGAGTGACCAGCTTCATCCAACTCGTAAGTACCGCCAGGAACAAACCAGGTAAGAATCGCAACAAATACCATGATCATGAAAATGATCACATAGGCATTGGGAGACTTGAACTGCTTTTTCTTCAACGGACTCTGCGGAGCATCTTTCTTCTTACTCAACATGGAAAGTGACCTCGCCTTCTTATTCATTTTCTTTCTCTCACTCCTTCATGCTCGCAGGCAGATAGGAGCAACTCAACAAGGATCAACGCTCCGATTAGAGCGCATAAGCGGCCAGAATGCCCTTGATGGAGTGCATGCGGTTCTCGCCCTCATCCCAAACAACGGACTGCTCGCTCTCCAGAACTTCGTCGGTAACATCGATACCGCGGTATGCAGGCAGACAGTGCATGAAGATAGCATCCCGCTTGGCCTTCTTCATGGCATCCATAGTCACCATGTAGGGGTGGAAGGCTTCCTTCAGACGGGCAACTTCCTCCGGAGCCTGACCCATGCTGTAATGGGACATACCGTAGACGATGTCAGCATCCTTCAGCGCTTCGTCGAAATTGCTGGTAACCACAATCTTGGCACCGGTGGCCTCGGCACGCTTCATGGCCTCGTCATAGATCTCCTGATTGGGCTTCATGCCATCCGGGCAGGCGATGTACATATCCATGCCCAGAGTAGCGCACATAATCATGTTGGTGTAGCAGACATTGTACAGGTTGCCGGCGTAGCACATCTTCAGGCCCTTATAGCCGCCCTTCTTCTCCTTAATGGTCATCATGTCTGCGATACCCTGAGTGGGATGAGCAATGGTAGTCAGGCCGTTGATAACGGGGTGATCCATCCACTCTGCATACTCTTCTACAATCTCATGGCCAAAGGTACGAATGAACAAGCCGTCATAGTACCGGTCGAACATACGAGCGGTATCCTTCAGAGGCTCGCCACGGCCGCTCTGCAGTTCATCGGGACGCAGATAAATGGAAGTGATGCCCAGATCAGCCGCTGCACGCTGGAAGGCGTTGCGGGTACGAGTGGAGTTCTTTTCGAACAGAGCCGCCCAAACCTGACCCTTGAGGTACTCGTGGGGCTCGTGGGAAACCCACTTTTTCTTCAAATCCAGGGAGAGATCGGTCAGGAACTCAATCTCCTCGCGGTTCAAATCCTTAAATGCCAGGAAATCTTTGCCTCTAAATCTGTTTTTCATTGTTCATTCCTCCATAACGTTTTACAGTTTTGAATTCCGCCTGCCGGTACACAAGAAATATATACGCAGCGGCCTTCGGTGACATTATTATATAATGGTAAATATCTGATCTTCAATTGTACCTTTGTACATTATGTATATATTTATATCGTACTTTTGTGCATACAAGCACTTGCTATATCCCTAGGAAACCGTATAATGAAAGAAGGAGATCGGGGGGAGTTGAATGATTACATTACGAGAAGCATTATCAATCGACCGTCTTAAAAAGTTAGAATCTTTAACCGGACAAATCGGATTTGATCGAGAAGTCAAAGGCGTTACGATCATGGACATTCCAGATATTGTGAACTGGCTATCCGACGGCGAAGTGGTAATTGCCGGAATCCTGTTTGAAGAGTATTTTTCGTTTCAAATGGTGGATTCTCTTTTAGGGAAAAATGTTGCCGCCGTTGTGACAAAGAAAAAATTCATTCGGAATCTCTCTCCCGATCTTATGTCATACTGCAAAGAGAAAGAACTTCCCATTTTGCTCGCTCCGCCCGATTACAGCTGGGCAGAGATCATGAATCCGCTTATCAGCTACATCGCTCAAAAGCCATACCGCATTCTGGAAAAAACGCAGCAATTTCATGCCACTATGATGCAGGCGATGATTGATGGCTCTCCCCTGCCCGAAATCTGCAATCGTATGAAGGATATTAGCGGATACAGTTTCGCCGTGATGGACAATGAATTTAATCCCGTCGGTTGTTCCTCCGACTTTGATTGGCGTGACTTAACTCGCAATGTTTCCACGGAATCGCCAAACTTCACTCAAGTCAACTTCCCTTCCAATCCTTCTGCCGACATCTGTATCTATACTTATTCCACGGCATCTCTCCGTGCAGAACACAAAAAAGCGATGCTTTTCCCTGTCATTATCAATCACGAAAGTTTCGGTTATATCTCATGGATTACAGATCAATCTGTCGACCAGAGCAATCCCTTGGATCTGCTGCGTATACAGCAGTTCGGCTTGTTTGTCGCTCTCCGCAGAAAGATGCAAAAGGAAATTCACACCGAAACACGCCGATTTAACGGGCTGCTGCTTGATCGTTTGCTGGACAGCCCCAAAACTCGCACACAGCAAAAGTGCGAAGATCTGCTCTCCCCTCTGGGAAAACAAATTGCAAGCACCTATTGTGCGGTCCAGATTCTGTACCCAAAAGCCAAGGACAAGGTTTCCTTCAGCAAGAGAAACAACGCATTGAACTGTTTCCACGACACCATTGAGTCAAATCTTCCAAACGGAAAACAGATTTTAATTTACGAGCAGGAGGACGCTCAAACCCTGTTTCTCCCCTGTCCGGTGCAATATCTTGATGCCCAAGTGCGTCAGATTCGCAGTTTTTTCTGTCAAACCACAAATATTGTGCATATTGGAATCGGAGTGAGTGATCCCACTCCGCTACCGGAAATCAATACAGCGCTCCATCAGGCCAAACGCGCAGCACAATATCTGATTTATCAAAAAACCGACAAACCCTATTTCTATTACCGTGATCTTGGTATATTGAAATTCTTTCTGGATCGGAACGGTGAACTGGATGATGATTTCCTCCGGAGTCAGTACGACAAGTACATCACGCCGATTCGCGCGCACGACGCTCAATATCATACTGAATTATTCCGTACGCTCGAACTATATCTGGAACAAAACTGCTCGAAAACCGCTACTGAAAAAGTCTTGTTCATCCACAAAAACACCCTTCGCTCCAGACTGCAATCCATCGGAAACATTCTTCATCTGGACATCGATAATGTAGAAGATCTGTTCCGAATTCAAATCGCCATGAAACTCCGCTTCTATTTTGAACGGGACACTTAAAAACCGCCCTGCCGGACAAAGCCCGGCAGGGCGGTTTTTTTATTTCTCGATTAACTTTTTCAGCTTCGGTGCATCGACCACTTCCACCGTGCCGCGGGTCAATTTGACGATGCCTTCACTTTGGAAGTACCGCAGCATCCGGGTTACCACCTCTCTGGCGGTTCCCAGATGATTTCCGATGATTTCATGGGTGATTTTCAGCTTATTGGTTCCCTCCAGCGCCGTTTCATCCAGCAAGAACCCGGCAAGACGCTTATCAAAGCTCTTCCACATGATCTGCTCTACCAGCCACATCACTTCTGAAAAATGGCTGGCCATGATTTCATTCATATAGTTTGCCATGGGGGCAGATTCATCTGCGATCTTCTTAAACACATCTGGCGGAATGACCCAGACCTCCGTGTCCTTTTCCGCTTCAATCGTAATATCAAACTGGACACTCCGCATCATGCACGACGCCGTAAACAGGCACATATCCATATCAAACAGACGATAAATCGTGATTTCACGCCCCTCGTCCGACATGATATACGCCCGAAGCTGTCCGGTGCGCAGCAGCATCAAGCCTGCGCAATCCATAGAGCCATTGTGAACGATATGTCCCTTCGGTATCGTTCGGAAGGTCACGGTATCGGAAATCAGCTTCTGCTGTTCCGTTGTCAATTGATTCCATACAGGAAAATAGCTTTCAAATTCCATTGTGGGCCCTCCTTTGTTCGATACAGTATAGAATAACACCGTTTGTATGTCAAATTCAACTTGACATTCCGGGTTCCCGGTTTATAATAATATATGGCATATGCCATTAACAGCAAACAAGGAGGCGATCCCGTGGCTCGGCCCAGAAAATGCAGAAAAGTGTGCCGCCTTCCGGACAACCGGGGCTTTATTCCCCTCTCCGGTAAGGGACAGGACCATGTGATCGTCATTACCGTGGATGAATACGAGGCACTGCGGCTCATTGACAAGGAAGGGTTCTCCCAAGAGCAGTGCGGAGAGTATATGCACATTGCCCGTACTACGGCGCAGCAAATTTATAATTCTGTCCGAAAGAAGCTGGCCACTGCACTGGTGGACGGACTTCCCATTCGGATTGAGGGCGGAGATTATCAGCTCTGCGATGGAACAGAACTGGAATGTGACTGCAATGGATGCAGAAAGCACCGCTGCTGCTGTGAGGAAATACAAAAGGAGGAACTTCCGTGAAAATTGTGATTCCCTTGGACGAAAATAAAACCGATGTATGCGTGACCTTTGGCCGTGCCCCCTTCTTCTTAGTGGGCAACGAGACCGCAACGGAGATTTTGACGAATCCCGGCGCTGAGGCTCAGGGCGGTGCCGGCATCAAGGCGGCTCAGTTTGTAGTGGATCAAGAGGCCGACGCACTGGTGACGGTCCGCTGCGGTCAGAATTCTGCCGACGTGTTTGCCGCTGCCGAAATTCAGATTTTCAAGGCCTCCGGCACTTCTGCGCAGGAAAATCTGGAGGCTTGCCTTGCCGGTAAGCTGGACAAGCTGACCCATTTCCACGCAGGCTATCAGGGAATCCGATGAAAATTGCCGTTCTCAGCGGTAAGGGTGGCGCCGGAAAAACACTGGTGTCGGTCAATCTGGCAGCCGCAGCCCAGCGGGCGGTCTACATCGACTGTGATGTAGAAGAGCCAAACGGGCGGCTGTTTCTCAAGCCGGAACCGGTTGCAACCAAGGAGGTTTCCACCCAACTGCCCGTCTTTGACGCAGATCTCTGCACTGGGTGCAGGGCCTGTGTGGACTTTTGCCGCTTCAATGCACTGATGTTCCTTCGTGGTCTGCCCAAGGTATTTCCCGATGTGTGCCACAGCTGCGGCGGCTGCCAGTTAATCTGTCCGGCAGGTGCGGTCCAAGAAGCATCGAAAGTCATCGGACACTTGGAAATCGGCCGTCACAAAGAAATCACCGCCATTACCGGCGAACTGAACACCGGCGAAGCCTCCGGTGTCCCTGTCATTTTGTCTGCGCTGAAGGAAGCCAAGGATACGAATCAGACGGTGATTATTGACTGTCCTCCCGGCAGCGCCTGCTCCGTGATGGAAAGCATTTCCGACGCAGACTACTGCGTATTAGTGGCAGAGCCCACCGCATTCGGCCTGCACAATTTCAAGATGGTACAGGAGCTGACCTCACTGCTGGACAAGCCCTGCGGCGTAGTCATTAACAAGATGGACGCTCCCTATCCTCCGCTGGAAGAATTCTGTGAGAAGCATCAGCTCCCGATCCTCGCTCGCATCCCCTATCGACCCGAGGTGGCAGAAATCATCTCCAAGGGCGGTTTGGTCTGTGAAGCAGATGCCTCCTTCCGGGTACTGTTACAGCAGATTCTGGCGCAGATCGGAGGTGGCGCAGAATGAAACGGCTGCTCATTTTAAGCGGCAAGGGCGGCACCGGAAAAACCACCACCGCCGCATCCTTCATCCATTTTGCAAAGGCCAAAGCCTTTGCCGACTGCGATATTGACGCTCCTAACCTTCTTTTGGTATCGGAACAGCACAACAAGCCAGAGGAAACCGTGTTCTACGGGTCCGAAAAAGCGGTGATTGATCCCGCTCTCTGCGTGGGCTGCGGACTCTGTGCCGAACACTGCCGGTTTGATGCTCTGCGCTGTATGGACGGTATCTATCAGGTCAACGAATTTGCCTGCGAGGGTTGCGGCGTGTGCGAATACCTCTGCCCCCAGAAAGCAGTTCATATGGTGGAGGATCAGGCCGGAACGCAGGCTCTTTATCAGGACGACACGGTATTCTCTACCGCCATTTTGAAGATGGGGCGGGGCAATTCCGGAAAGCTGGTCAGCGCCGTAAAGCTGGCGCTTTTGAAAAACGCCCCGGAATGTGACCTCGCTGTCTTTGATGGTTCTCCAGGAATCGGCTGTCCCGTCATCGCCTCCATCAGCGGCATGGATTTGATTCTCGTCGTTGCCGAGCCTTCTCTCTCCGGCATCAGCGATTTGGAACGGCTCATCCGCTCCGCTGAGGTATTCCAGACCGGCATCGCCGTCTGCGTCAACAAGTGGGATGCAAGCCCGGAAAACACCCGTGCGATTGAAGAATTCTGTCAGTCACACCACCTTCCCTTTGTCGGAAAAATCCCCTACGACAAAACCGCTTCTGCGGCAATCAATGCCGGCAAAAGCGTGGCGGAGCTGGACTGTCCGGCTCGCACCGCTCTGCTTGAGGTGTATCAAAACACCATGCAGCTGCTTGATTTATCTTAATTTGTTTGTTTTGGAGTTCATCCACTGCGCTATATTTAACTAAAAGGAGTCTTTACTATGAAACTGAAAATTGCCGTTCCCGCTATGGGCGATTCCATCGGTCAGCACTTCGGTCACTGCGAGTCTTTCCTCTTCTTTGATGCCGAAGATGGCAAGATTGTGGCTCAGAACCGGGTTCCCAACCCCGGTCATCGTCCCGGCTTCCTGCCCAACTTCCTGGCCGACAACGGCGCTCAGGTCGTAATCGCTGCCGGCATGGGCGGCGGCGCCGTCGACATCTTCAACGAGCGTGGCGTGGAAGTGGTTCTGGGTGCTCAGGGCGATGCTGCTGCCGCCGTTGAAACCTACCTCCGCGGCGAGCTGAAGTCTACCGGCTCCATTTGCCACGAGCATGAGCATGCTAACGAGTGCAGCGAGCACTAAAATTTCTCTCTACCCTTTCTAAAAAAAGGACGCTGTTTCTGTGGAAACAGCGTCCTTTTTCTTCTTTGGTGATAATGTCACGGTAAATCCCTACCATTTTGCTTATAATACAGAAAAACAACGAAAGGAGCTGCTACTATGGCGGTTATTCATATCAACACCAACAACAAATACGAGACTTTGAACCACTCAGAGCTTCCCATCCTTGTGGAATACATGGCACCTTGGTGTGTCTACTGCCGCAGAATCGGTCCGGCGTTTGACCAGCTGGCACAGCAGTACGATGGAAAGCTGATTTTCGCCCAGATTGACATTGACGAAGAGCCTAAACTGGCGGAACAGGAACAGATTGAAGTAGTTCCAACGCTCATCATCTATCGCAAGGGCAAGGCGGTCAACTCTATCGTTGCCCCGGAGTCCAAGGCGAAAATTGACGCCTTTATTCATGAAACTTTTACAGAATTGGAGGGTGACTTATGACCCACATCTATGATATGATCATCGTCGGCGGCGGTCCCGGCGGATACACCGCTGCTCTGTACGGCGCACGAGCCGGTTTTGACACGCTGGTGCTGGAAAAGCTGTCTGCCGGCGGTCAGATTGCTCTGACTCATCAGGTTGACAACTACCCCGGCTTCGACGAGGGGATTGACGGTTTTTCTCTCGGCATGAAAATGCAGTCCGGTGCGGAGCGCTTCGGCGCACAGACCGTGCTGGCTGAGGTCAACGCCCTGCACTTGGACGCTCCCATCAAGGAGATTGAAACCAGTGAAGGCACCTTCTTTGCCAGAACCGTAGTCATTGCCACCGGTGCAAACCCGAGAACGCTGGGCGTTGCCCGAGAAGCAGAACTGGTGGGTCGAGGCATTCATTACTGCGCTGCCTGCGACGGTATGTTCTACAAGGGAAAGACGGTCATCGTAGTCGGCGGCGGCAATACGGCGGCGGCAGACGCTCTGCTCCTCTCCCGTGTGGCGAAAAAGGTCTATATCGTTCACCGCAGAAACACGCTGAAAGCCACCAAAATCTACCACGAGCCTCTGGAAAAGGCAGAGAATGTGGAACTGATCTGGAACAGCGAGATCGACTCCTTTGTGGAGGATGGCAGAGTGGTGGGCGCTATGGTGAAAAACCGTATCACCGGAGAAGTGACTCAGATCGCCTGCGACGGCATTTTTGTCAGTGTCGGACGCAAGCCTGCCTCGGAGCTGGTACAGGGCATTCTGAACTTGGATGCATCCGGCTATGTCATTGCCGATGAATCCACCCGCACCAATCTTCCCGGCGTGTTTGTCGTGGGCGATGTGCGCACCAAGGTGCTTCGTCAGGTCGCAACTGCTGTGGCAGACGGTGCGATGGCGGTTCACTATGCCGAGGAATCCCTCGCCGGAGGTTCCCTCAGTGACTAAGAAAAAATCTCTTATCCGCACAGCTCTCTTTGTACTGGGCGGTGCACTGGCCGGTTTTCTTTACTATCAGTTCTTTGGCTGTACCACCGGCTGTGCAATCACATCAAATCCCTATCTCACCATGCTCTACACTTCCTTTGTTGGCTGGCTGATTGCGGGTGCAACCAAAAAGGAGAACTCTGATTCATGCAATATTTAGTCTCTTTTCTGGAAGGCATCATCACCTTCCTCTCCCCTTGTCTGCTTCCCATGCTCCCCATCTATATTACCTACTTCGCCGGCGGTGGTGAGCGCAGCCGCAAGAAAACCCTGACCAACGCTCTGGGCTTTGTATTGGGCTTCACACTCGTGTTTGTGGCTATGGGCGCCTTGGCCGGTACCGTGGGCGGCTTCCTGAACGATCATCAGACCGCAGTCAATGTCGTCTCCGGCCTGATCGTGATTTTCTTCGGCTTGAACTTCCTCGGTGTGTTCAATGTCAATCTCTTCCACGGCAGCCAGAAAAATGTGGATCACACCGATATGGGCTTCTTCTCCGCCATTCTCTTTGGCATGGTCTTTTCCGTGGGCTGGTCCCCCTGCGTCGGCACATTCTTGGGCTCCGCCCTCATTTTGGCTTCTCAGCAGGGGCATGTGCTCACCGGAATGCTGATGCTGCTCACTTATTCTCTCGGCTTGGGCATTCCCTTCCTGCTGAGTGCAGTTCTTATCGACTATCTCAAATCCGCATTCAACTGGATTAAGAAAAACTACAAGACGATCAATATCATCAGCGGAAGCCTGCTGGTTCTGATGGGCGTTCTGATGGCAACCGGTCTCTTCGGCCGCTTGCTCATCCTGCTCAGTTAATGGAGGTACTATGAATAAGAAAAAAGGTTTGTTTCTCATCGCTCTGGTCATTGTTCTGGTCATCGGCGGTGCATATCTGCTCTACAACAAGCTGGGCAGCAATCTAACCCCCAATCAACTGGTCGGAAATCCCGATGCGGTATCCTCTCAGAGTAAACCCGACGCCTCGGGCACTTCTTCCTCCGCCGCTTCTTCCGAAGCAAGCGATCCCGCATCCTCCACGACGGAAGAACCTCAGAAGGCTCCCGATTTCACGGTCTACGACGCAGATGGCAACGAAGTGAAGCTATCTGACTACTTCGGAAAACCCATCGTTCTGAATTTCTGGTCCAGCCGCTGCGGCCCCTGCAAGATGGAAATGCCGGACTTCAACGAGGCCTACAAGGAACTGGGTGACTCTGTACAGTTCCTGATGGTCAACATGACCGATAGTTCCTGGGACACCAAGGAAACCGCCAGCAAGTTTATCTCTTCGGAGGGCTACGAGTTCCCTGTCCTCTTTGACACCGATCAGTCTGCCGCACGGGCTTACGGCGTCTATTCCCTGCCCACCACCTACTTTATTGATGCCAACGGTATTCCTGCCGCATATGCAAACTCCGCCATCAACCGGGATCTGCTGGAACAGGGTATCGGAATGATTCTGCCTAAGGAATAATTCTTTTCTCAATCAAAAAAGCAGGTGCAGCCAATGTGGCTGCACCTGCTTCTCTTTTTCGTCTATGTGCTCAGACCGGCGCTCCATCTCGGAGAATTTTCCGAATATTTTTCTCGATTTTTCCCCGAGGAATCATCAATTCATGGCCGCACCCGGTACAGATCATTCGAAAGTCCATGCCGATCCGCATCACTTTCCATGTTTTGCTGCCGCAGGGATGGGCTTTTTTCATTTCCAGTACATCACCGACTCTGACATCCATCGTGGAAACCTCCTTGTGCATCGGTTAGTCAAAACACTACTACTTTACCATTGATAAGTCAAGCTGAACGAATCCCATTTTGCTGCATACACTGATAGTATCGCAACCAAACGGGAGGTTTTATCATGGGAAATTATTTGCCCGAAGGGCGTATTCTTACATCGACGGAAAACCGGAATGCAACCAAAGATTTGGACGCACTTGCAGAGACTATGCAGAAACGAACGATTGCAGAGGGCATGGTGCTTCGCTGCGACCGAAACCAGACCCTGTACATCAAGCTGGGAGACCGCATCGGCATCATTCCGAGAGAGGAAACCGCACTGGGGATTGAAGACGGCACAGTCAGCGAATTTTCCGTGCTGGCTCGGGTCGGAAAGCCGGTTTCCTTCCATGTGACAGCACTGGAAGCCAACAATGGAACGATCACCCCGATTTTATCCCGAAAGAGCGCTCAGCAAGAAGCGCTGTCCCAGCTCCGCCGACTGCCGGTAGGCTCGGTCATTCCAGCCACCGTCACCCATCTGGAGCAATTCGGCGCTTTTGTCGATGTGGGCTGCGGTCTGGTCTCCATGATCCCCATTGCCCTGATCTCTACCTCCCGCATCCGTCACCCTCGCCAGCGGTTTCAAGTGGGTCAGACCATTCCGGTGGTGCTTTTAGGCTACGACGAAAAAAGCAAGCACATCTTACTCTCTCACCGTGAGCTTTTGGGCACTTGGGAAGAAAACGCAAAAGCATTTCAGGCCGGGGATACGGTAACCGGTATCATTCGTGGGATCAAGGACTATGGCATTTTTGTGGAGCTGACCCCCAACCTGACCGGACTTTCCGAATACCGGGATGGGCTGGAGGAAGATCAGCTGGTTTCCGTCTACATTAAGGCAATCTTACCCGAAAAGCACAAAATCAAATTAAACATTATTGATACGCTGGATTCCACTCCAGTCAATCTGCCGATGGAATATCCGCCGCTGCCCGATGTGGTACAGCCGTGGGCGCTGTAAAGTGCCTTATCCCTTGCCCTTGAGCAGATCCCAATAGGCCTTTGCCGCCTGTTCTACTTTGTTTTCGCCGTAGACATAGTAATGGCGGTCCTTCAGTGCATCCGGCAAATACTGCTGGTCTACATAGTGATTGGGATAGTTATGGGGGAACTTATAAGTAAGCCCGTGGCCCAGCTTCTGCGCTCCGGAATAATGGCTATCCATTAAGTGTGCCGGAATATCACTGAACTTACCACCCCGGATGTCACTCATGGCCTGATCGATACCTTGGATGGCAGAGTTGGATTTGGGCGCAGTTGCCAACAAAATGACCGCTTCTGCCAACGGAATCCGTGCCTCCGGCAGGCCCAGCATATTAGCACTGTCTACGCAAGCCTTCACAATTGCCACCGCCTGAGGATAGGCAAGCCCGATATCCTCGCTGGCAATCACCATCAGTCTGCGGCAGACGGAAATCAGATCACCTGCCTCCAGCAGACGGGCAAGATAATGAAGCCCGGCATCGGGATCCGAGCCACGAATGGACTTCTGAAAGGCGGACAATGTGTCATAATGGCTGTCCCCGTCCCGGTCATACCGCATAGCAGACCGCTGTGCTACCACAAGGGCGTCCTCCATGGTGATATGCACCAGACCGTCCGCTCCCACACCGGCAGAGGAAAACAGCAGTTCCACCGCATTGATGGATTTCCGGACATCTCCGCCGCAGGCGGCAGACAGATGCTCCACTACGCCGTCTTCAATCACGGCCTTGGCACCGCTCCGCTCTTCCAGAATCGAAAACGCACGGCGCACGGCGGGAGCAATCTCCGCTGCGGTAACTGATTTGAACTCAAACACAGTGGAACGGGACAAAACTGCGTTAAACACATAAAAATACGGATTTTCCGTCGTAGAAGCAATCAGCGTGATTTTGCCGTTTTCCATGAACTCCAGCAACGACTGCTGCTGCTTTTTATTGAAATACTGGATCTCGTCCAAATAGAGCAAAACACCGTTGGGCGCCATCAGGGTATCCACATCGGCAATCACCTCTCGGATATCGGAGATGCCGGCGGTCGTTGCGTTCAGACGATGAAGGGTACGGTGGGTTCTCTGGGCAATGATATTGGCTACGGTCGTTTTACCCGTGCCGGACGGTCCGTAAAAGACCATGTTGGGAATATTGCCGCTTTCGATAATTCTGCGCAGCACGCCATTCTCGCCGAGAATGTGCCGCTGACCCACGACTTCATCCAATGTATTGGGGCGAATCTCATCCGCCAAAGGTCGATAATCCATCAATTGTCACCACCTAACAAATGGGGTTGCCGCATTTTGCAGCAACCCCATTTTATCATAAACTGAATTAGCGATAAAGAGGATATTTCTCCGTAAGGGAAACCACCTGACGGCGAATTTCTTCCTTCTTTCCCTCAAAATCATGGGCAGTTTCGCAAATCAACTTACCCACAAGACGGAAGTCCTCTTCGTTCAGGCCACGGCTGGTCGCCGCAGGCGTACCGAGACGGACGCCGCTGGTCACAAAAGGCGTTTCCGGATCGTTGGGAATGGTGTTCTTATTGGCAGTGATATAAATCTCGTCCAGCCGATGCTCCATTTCCTTGCCGGTCAGATGTGCCGGACGGAGATCCACCAGCATCAGATGGTTATCTGTACCACCGCTGACCAGCTCCAGACCTCCCTCGAGGATCGCTTCTGCCATAGCCTGTGCATTCAACACCACCTGATGCTGATAGGTCTTGAATTCCGGCTTGAGTGCTTCGCCGAGAGCCACCGCCTTAGCAGCGATAATGTGCATCAGAGGTCCGCCCTGAGAGCCAGGGAAAATGGCGGAGTTGATTTTCTTTGCAATGGCTTCATCGTTGGTAAAGATCATGCCGCCACGGGGACCACGCAGGGTCTTATGCGTGGTAGTGGTAACCACATCTGCATAAGGAATGGGAGAAGGATGTTCCCCTGCCGCCACCAGACCGGCAATATGAGCCATATCCACCATAAGGTAGGCTCCCACCTCATGGGCAATCTCAGCAAACGCCTTGAAGTCAATGGTACGAGGATAGGCAGAGGCACCGGCAATAATCATCTTCGGATGATTGGCCCGAGCCAGCTCACGCACCTGATCGTAGTCAATGCGATGCGTCACCGGGTCCACACCGTAGGACACCATATGATAGTGCTTGCCGGAGAAATTGACCGGAGAGCCATGGGTCAGGTGTCCGCCCTGATCCAGATTCATGCCCATTACGGTATCACCCAGCTCGCAGAGTGCCTGATAAACCGCATAGTTTGCCTGTGCACCGGAATGGGGCTGGACATTAACATATTTGGCGCCAAACAGTTCCTTTGCACGCTCTCTTGCCAGATTCTCCACGACATCCACATACTCACAGCCGCCATAATAGCGCCGTCCGGGATACCCCTCCGCATATTTATTGGTGAGCACCGAACCGGCTGCAGCCAGCACCGCAGGACTTACGATGTTCTCTGATGCAATCAGCTCGATATTACGATTCTGACGCATGAATTCCTGTTCGATTGCCTTACCCACATCCGGGTCTGCAGCAGTGATGTAATCCATCATTTCCTTGACCATTGTAATCCCTCCGTTTTGCTCGTTTCGCAGTAATTTGCCTGCGTTACAGTATTGCCATGATTATATCAAATCGGTTTCTTCCGCACAACCAAAAAAGAGATAAAATTGATGCATTTTTACTTTCCCCGTGCTATACTTATCAGTATCAAAAGAACGAGGTTTTGTTATGAAACAACCGGAAGATGTACGCTTTATCGTGGAGGAGCTGAAAAAGCTCTATCCCGATGCACTTTGCTCTCTGCAATATGAAAAAGATTACGAACTGCTCTTTGCGGTTCGTCTTTCCGCCCAATGCACCGATGAACGGGTCAACAAGGTCACACCTGCTCTCTTTGAGCGCTTTCCTACGCTGGAATCCTTTGCCGAGGCCGATCCAGTCGAGGTGGGCGAATACATCCATTCCTGCGGTTTTTACAACGGCAAGAGCAAGGATCTGGTCAACTGCGCTCAAAAGCTGCTGCGTGACTTCGGTGGAAAGGTCCCATCCAACATGGACGATCTGCTGAGCCTTCCCGGCATCGGCAGAAAGACCGCAAACCTGATTCAAGGTGACATTTACGGCACCCCCGGCGTTGTGGTAGCCGACACCCACTGCATCCGAATCACCGGGCGCTTAGGTCTGACCGACGGTACCAAGGACCCGGCCAAGGTGGAAAAGCAGCTGCGTGAGGTACTGCCTCCGGAGGAATCCAATGACTTCTGCCATCGGATGGTACTCCACGGAAGAGCCGTCTGCACCGCCCGGGTGGCTAAGTGCGAAATCTGCCCGTTGGCATCCCGCTGCACCCATTTTCTCACCGCAGGAAAAGAAGCTTAATCCTCCGCTGCCTGCTCTGCCGCCTTCTTCTGCGCTTCCCGCTCCATCTTGGAGTAGATACAGCCGCAGTAGTCCTGACGGTAGAGGTCATATTCCCCGGAAAGCTGAATGGAACGCTTATAGCCCTCTTTTTTCTTAAAATCCGAGGGAAGATATTTCACGGAATAGATAGGGCCAAGCTCTTCCATCATATCATTCAATGCTGCGGCATTTTTCAGAGGACTGATGGTCAGCGTGGTGGTAAAGTACTCGCACCCCAGCTCCTGTGCAGCTTTGGCCGCCTCTTCCATACGGAGACGATAGCAGACCATGCAGCGCTTACCGCCCTCCGGCTCCTTCTCCAGACCCCGGACAGCCTGTCCGAACCGTTCCGGATCGTATTTGCCCTCTACCACGGTTACATCGGAATCCGGCAGCATTTCCGCCACAAGGCGCTTCAGCTCGGACACGCGGTAGCGATACTCTGACTCCGGCGCAATGTTGGGGTTATAGTAGAAGAGCGTGATTTTAAAGTACTTCACCAGATACTCCAGCACATAACTGCTGCAAGGCGCACAGCAGCTATGCAGCAGCAAGGTGGGTCTGCCCTCCAATTTCGGCAAAATCCGCTCTAATTCTTTTTGATAGTTACGCTTATTATTCATGATTGATCACCGCTTTTTATATTACTACATTGCGGATACAGAATCAACTTAGGGAGGAAACACTTATGGATTTGGAACGACTGAGAGAATCCCTTTCAAACAGAACCGTAGGCCCCATTGACGGCGCATCCCCCAGCGCAGTGCTGGTCCCACTGGTCAAGCACAACGGTGAGCGCTACCTGCTCTATCAGGTGCGCGCCTCTACCCTGTCCTTCCAGCCCGGCGAGGTCTGCTTCCCCGGCGGACGCATGGAACCCGGTGAAGATGCGCTGGAATGCGCCCTTCGGGAGATGGAGGAGGAACTGGGTATTTCCCGGGAAAAGATTGATGTGATCGGCCCCATGGACTATGCCATTCATTCCGGCGGGTTCCCGGTCTTTCCCTTCCTTGTACGGCTGGAAGATGACTGGGAACAGCAGATCAAGCTGAACCCGGCTGAGGTGGATTCCATTTTTACCATTCCCCTTTCCTTCCTGCGGTACAATCCCCCTCAGCAGGCCCGTGTGGAACGCAGCTATCACCCGATGGACCACCTGTCCCAGAGCGATTTGGCTGCGCTGGGCAAGCGTCCTCGCATGGAGACCATGCCCACCCTGTTCTGGCCTTACGAGGGCAAGATGCTTTGGGGACTCAGCGCCCGAATCACCGCTTGGCTGCTCCACTGGCTGGATGAGCATCGCTGAGATGGAATATCAACTGATCCGCAGCAAGCGAAAAACGATTTCCATTGAAATCACCCGTGAGGGTGTTCTGGTGGTTCGTGCCCCTCTTCATTATCCTCAGAAGGAAATCGACACTCTGCTGAATCGCAAACGGCAATGGATTGAAACCCATCTCGCTCGGCAGCAGCTTCGCCAAGCGGCTCATCCCGAACCGGACGACCAACGCTGGAAGGAGCTTCGGCAGGCGGCTGAGAGATATATCCCCGATAAGCTGGCTTATTACAGCCGCATGATGGGGGTAACACCCACCGCCCTGCATTACTCCAAAGCAAAGACCCGATTTGGCAGCTGCAGCGGTAAGGACTCCATCACCTTCTCCTTGCGCCTGATGGAATATCCGCCCGCTGCCATTGACTATGTGATCGTGCACGAACTGGCACATATTCGGCACAAGAACCACTCTCACGACTTTTATCAATTCGTCGCTTCGGTCCTTCCCGACTACAAAAGCCGGGAGCAGCTGCTCCGATCTTAAAGGCGGATCACACACGGAATACATTACATTAAATCGGAGGCACACATGATTACATACCACATTATGACAGAACCGGAAAAAGAACTCATTGCTTCCTGGAATTACACAGGCGACTACGAAATTTATAATATGCCCTCCTATCAGGAACAAAAGGCACAGGGAGTTGGATTAGGAGACCCTGTGTGCGCCACCAATTACTACTCTTATTATGACGGCGATACTTTGATTGGCTTTACCAACATTCTGGAAGAGACCAGCGAAGTGTTCATCGGCATTGGGGTTACTCCCGATCTCTGCGGACGGGGCTATGGACAGAATATTCTGCGAATTGCTTACGAGATTTCCAAAACACATTATCCGGACAAGCCCCTGTATTTGGAGGTTCGCGCATGGAACCAGCGTGCCATTGAATGCTACAAAAAGGCAGGCTTCACGCCGGACGGGGATGTGTTTGAACAGAAAACGATGCTGGGCACAGGTCAATTCCTGCGCATGGTCAAAGAATAATCCAGTATTTGTATTTACCAGATACAAAAACGGAGTGTATCCAACCAGATACACTCCGTTTCCTATTTTATATGATATGCAGAGCATTAGCCGTGGCTCTTCCGATAGGTCAAAAAGCCCTCCAGAATCAGCGTGGCCGCCACCGCATCAATGACTTTCTTTCTCTTCTTGCCATTTTTTCCGCTTTCAAAGAGGATTCGATGGGCGTCAACGGTGGTTCTACGCTCATCCCACAGCGTCACCGGAAGTCCGGTTTCCGCCTTCAGGCGCTCCGCCATTGCCTCGCTCTTCTCAGCACGCACGCCAAGCGTGCCATCCATATTCTTAGGATAGCCCAGAACAAGCTCCTCTACCCCGTAATCTTTGATATATCCCTTCAGTCGCTCCACAACCACATCCTGATTGCGGCTGTCGATGATTTCCGCAGTACCTGCGCCAAATCCAAGAAGGTCCGAAATGGCTACCCCGGTATGGGCGTCGCCGTAATCAATCGCCATAATTCGCATTGGAGTTCCTCCTTTTCCATTTTCCCGTTCAGTCTAACATTTTTATAAAAAAATAGCAAGAAAATGCTTGACTTCACTCTTTCTAAATAGTAGAATAGAAGCACCTGTGAGACTGGGTGTATTTGTTGTGCGTTTTTTTAGGCGTACAAAGTCCCCTTTTGCGGCGCATTGTTCGCCAGATCAGGGAGGCAGAGAGCTTCTGCCGAAACCTTTCAAGGGTTATGGCATGATTTTGTCATGCTTACATGGAACGGATTTCGGTCGGAACTCACCTTTACGGGTACATCCATCGAAATCCTTTTTTTGTGCCCGATTCATATTTTATAAGGAGGTGCCAAGTTATGGCGAAAGCCGGCGCACGGGTGAAGATCACCCTGAGATGCTCTGAGTGCAAGCAGAGAAACTACAATACCATGAAGAACAAGAAGAACACTCCTGATCGTCTGAAGATGAACAAGTATTGTCCCTTCTGCAGAAAGCACACCGTCCACGAAGAGACTAAGTAAGCTACCAACAACTTACTGACAGAAAGAAGGGTGTCTTTTAATGGCTGAGAAGGAAAACAAAGCTGTTCAGGAAACCACCGAAAAGAAGCCCGCCAAGAAAGCAAAAAAACCCAACGCTGTCGTTCGCTGGTTTAAGGGCGTTTGCCGTTATTTCCGCGAAATGAAGAGCGAACTGAAGAAGGTCGTTTGGCCTACCCGCAAGCAGGTATTCCGCAACACTGCGGTCGTTCTCCTTGTTGTCGTGGTCGTCGGCGTTCTGATTTGGCTCTTCGACTGGCTCGCTGCAGCCGTTGTCAAGGCATTGGTTGATCTGGCTAAGGGCTAAGGGGTTTAATCATGGCTGAAGAAGCAAAGTGGTATGTTCTCCACACATACTCCGGCTACGAAAATACGGTAGCCACCACGATCATGAAGCATGTGGACAACCGCAATCTTCACGATCTGATTCATGAGGTTTCTATCCCCATGGAAACTGTCACCGAAGTCACCGAACGCGGCCCCAAGACCGTGGAACGCAAGGTGTTCCCCGGCTATGTGCTGATTAAGATGGTGATGACCGACGAAAGCTGGCATGTGGTCCGCAATGTGCGTGGCGTCACTGGTTTTGTCGGAACCGGCAACAAGGGCATTCCCCTCACCGATGAGGAGCTTGCCGCACTTGGCGTTGAAAAGCGTGAAGTTGTCGTTGGTTATGAGGTCGGCGACACCGTTAAGATCAACGAAGGCGCTCTGGAATCCTTCCTGGGCACCGTGGAGGAAATCGATCTTGACAAAAACAAAGTTCGCGTTGTTGTCTCTATGTTCGGTCGTGAGACTCCCGTTGAGCTCGAACTGGATCAGGTCGAGCTGGTCGAAGTCTAATCCGAAAAAACAACGCATCCTATATCCTATTATTTGAGGAGGTACTCTTCATGGCACCGAAGAAAAATGCTAAAATCACCGGCTATGTGAAGCTGCAGATCCCCGCAGGCAAGGCAACTCCCGCCCCTCCTGTCGGTCCCGCTCTGGGTCAGCACGGCGTTAACATTGCCGCTTTCACCAAGGAATTCAATGAGCGCACCAAGAACGATGCCGGCCTGATCATCCCCGTTGTGATCACTGTCTATGCCGACCGTTCCTTCACCTTCATCACCAAGTCCGCTCCCGCCGCTGTCCTGATCAAGAAGGCTGCTGGCATCGAGTCCGGCTCTGGCGTGCCCAACAAGACCAAGGTCGCTACCATCTCCAAGGAAGACGTTCGCAAGATCGCTGAAGCTAAGATGAATGACCTGAACGCCGCCAGCATTGAAGCCGCTATGTCCATGGTCGCCGGCACTGCCCGTTCCATGGGTGTCATTGTGGCTGACTAAGGAGGTTACTGACTGTGTTTAGAGGTAAGAAATATCAGAATAGCGCTAAGCTGATCGAAAAGAGCGCTGCTTACGAGCCCTCTGAGGCTATGGATCTGGTCGTCAAGACCGCTTCCGCTAAGTTCGACGAGACTGTCGAGCTGCATGTGCGTCTGGGTGTCGACTCCCGTCATGCTGACCAGCAGGTCCGTGGCGCCATCGTCCTGCCCAACGGCACCGGCAAGTCTGTCCGCGTCCTGGTGTTCGCGAAGGGCGACAAGGCTGACGCTGCCCGCGCTGCAGGCGCTGACTATGTCGGCGATATGGATCTGGTTGAGAAGATCCAGAAGGAAAACT